>DATGWQ010000001.1:0-8829 GCA_035299385.1 Bacteroidales bacterium
ATCCCCAAATCAGGGTTTATGCAGCAGAGCCGCTCAATGCAAATGATGCATACATCTCATTTACAACTGGCACTCTCACTCCTTCAAGGCACCCCGATACAATTGCAGACGGCCTTCTTACTTCATTGAGCGAAATGACATACAGCATAGTGACGAAGAATGTCGATGCGATTTACACAGCAACCGAAGATTCTATTAAAGAATGCATGCTTCTTGTCTGGGAACGCATGAAAATAATCATAGAGCCTTCATCGGCAACAGTGCTGGCAATTATTAAGGAGAACCCCGGGGTATTCAAAGGAAAGAAGGTGGGGCTGATAATATCCGGGGGCAATGTAGATTTCAGGAAATTGCCATTCTGATTATATGATGTCGATTCGTTGGGTCATGCCATGGCATGACCCTACATTCATCCCTTGATCTTGAACCACGCCATTATCGGGTAATGATCCGAATATTTATGTTTGAATATTTCGAAATTGCTGTTGGTGAGGGATTTGTCGTACAGAACATAATCGATCCTGTTTGGAGGATAATTTCCCCTGTATGTAAAACCTGCTCCGTATCCCGAATTAACAAATGAATCATTCAGCCCCCTCCTGATCTTGCTGTAAGCATATGATACCGGCGTGTCGTTGAAATCGCCTGCTACAATGACCGGATATGGAGATCTCTTAATATTATCTTTCACCTTCTGCGCCTGCAGTGACCTGTTAATAAATCCTTTTTTCAGGCTTACTGAAATGCTTTTCATCTCGGTTATCGTCTCCTGGTCCTGTGCAGCCATCTCTTCAACAAATGACCTTTCAATGTTCCTCAGCCTGAAGGACTGAAGGTAATTGTTATAAATTCTTACCGTGTCTTTTCCGATTAGAACATCAGTATAGAGAGTAATGCTCGATGAATGCGGATGAGTGATCTCCCCTTTCCTGACGATGGGGAATCTTGTGAATGTGGCTATTCCATAGTATCTGCTCTTCCCAGAGCCAAGCAGTTTCACATGTGAATTATATTTTATACCTGTGGCGGTGTTTACCAGAACCTGCGCCTGCGACGCACCACCCGTTACAAGAAACTCCTGCATGCACAGAATATCGGGCTTCCGGGATTTTACAAAGTCGAATATATTTTTCTGTGACACAGCGCCTTTTTTCCCTTCAAAATAGTTGAACATCCGTACATTATAGCTCATTATGCTGAATGTCCCTGCTTTGTCCCCTTTATTGTGGAAAAGCTGTATGTAGTTGAAGAGGTGATTAACTCCAAGAAGAATTATTACCAGGGATATCAGAGCCTCGAACCTGAGCAGCATTGCCCAGATGATTATCATAATGATATTGAGCAGCAGCAGGTATGGATAGGCGAGCCCGAAGAAAGCAGGCAATGCAAAATCGTCCGGGCTTATATGAACAGCCAGGTAAGCCATCAGCAATGAAAAACAGAGAATGATGTTGGCGGCCAGGAGGATCCTGTAGAACAGCTTCCTCAGGACACTTTCATCTTTTCCCCTGGCTTTCCCTGAAAAGAATTTCCTTTTCTTCTTTGGTGAGGCTTTCGTACCCGCCTTTGGAGATTTTGTCAAGTATGTTGTTGATTTGTTGCTGGTGATCGGCTTTCATCTTATTGTAGTCATATTCGGAAGCCGGTTTCTTATATGTTACTTTGATCTTTTTTCTTGGTTTGAAAACAGTTGCGAACCAGTCTATGATCCTGTTGATTCCCCTGGTTGCATCGCGGCCCCTGCGCAGGTTGACTGTATAAAGATAGCCGAACAATGCACCCCCGATATGTGCGATCTTCCCCCCGGAATTGACTGAAAAATCAATCACTGATGTCAGGATAAAAATGGCCAGGGCCATGTATTTTATTTTGATGCGGCCGAACAGGAAAAGATGAATCGGGTAATCGGGGACATATGCAGCTATCGCGACTACAACTGCCATGACGGATGCTGAGGCGCCTATCGCGACTGATTCAGAGACTACGCCTGCAAATGCCGGGAAAATATTGAATGATAATATGTAGAGTATCCCGCCGCAAAGACCTCCGAGAAGATAGACGGCAACAAGCTTTTTCTGATCCAGGTATTCGAGGAAAATGCTCCCGAACCAGTAGAGCCACAGCATGTTGAAGAGAATATGAAGTATATCCTTGTGTGTGAACATGTAAGTAAGGACAGTCCATGGCCTGGATACAAGCTTGCCGGGGTCAGCCGGTACAGCAAGAACGGATAACAGGGCGGATGGGATTTCCTGGTTACTCAGCAGGAACCCAAGGATGGCGCTTACCGCAATAATGATGAATATCGCGGTATTTATGTAAATAAGCTTTATTAAGTTATTGCCGGTCCTGAATGTCTTCACAATATCATCCCAGATTCCCATCAATAAAAGGTATTAGTGGTTCGTCTCCAGTATCGTATAAGAATATATCCGAATAGCATTCCTCCAAGGTGAGCGGTGTGTGCAATATTGCCCCCCGACTGTGTTATTGCCATCCAGAGTTCGATGGCGCCATAAGCCATTACAAAATATTTGGCCTTGATCGGCATCGGAGGGAAGAGCAGCATGAGCTGGGTGTTCGGGAATAGTACTCCGAATGCAAGGAGAACCCCGAAGATGGCTCCTGATGCACCAACTGTAGGGGTATTGAGCAATAATATCAGTTTTGCGACGTAGGGGTCTGTTATTTCTTCAGCGTTAATTCCCGGATAGAAATATTCCTGTGCTTTTTCTAAGGCAAAACGAAGGCTTTCAGAATCAAGCTTGGTAACTATATTATGATATTGGAATGCGATTACAGTTTCGTGTGTAACGGCAGCCCCTATGCCGCAGACAAGATAGTAGATGAGGAATCTTTTAGGCCCCCAGGTGTTCTCCAGCACTCCGCCGAAAATGAACAGGGCATACATGTTAAAGAAGATGTGCCAGAAACCGCCATGCATGAACATGTGCGTGAGAATTTGAATGGGCATAAAATGTTCTGACTTTGGAAAATACAATCCCAGAACCATATTAAGGTTTACACCAAAAACTTTATATGCTGCGTAATCTGCAAGGAGCATTATCACGTTCAACATGATAATATTCTTCACAACCGGCGGTAACCCGAAAAAACCTCTTCCGTATCCGTTCATTAACAGTTTATTGTATTAAAATTTTCAGCAATAGTCGGGCCAATTAATTCATATAACATTTTCCCGGTCAATTTGTCATCAGCCTTCAGCGTTTATCCGAATTTTTTATCGATGTCCTCAAGCGTTAAAATGTTGATCACAGGCTTGCCCCCCGGGGAATAATTAGGCGCACGGCAGCCAAAAAGGCTGTCGAACAGCTCTCCCATCTCTTCATCGCTGAGAGGCCTGCCATAAGGTATTGCAGATGCCATAGCCATGGCAGTGGCAACCTTGTCTTTTGCATTCGCTGAGGGATTTTCTTTGGTGTTCTTGTAATTTTCGAGCAGGATCTCGATTATCTGGACGGGATCGTTGTTCTCATATAAAGCCGGCTGTCCTGTGATTGTAATTTTATTGTCGCCTGAATATTCAAAATTGAAGCCCAGCATTTTAAGGTCATCTTCGATCTCGCGGATAATGAAAACATCCGAAGGGTTCAGCTCAATGGTAAAGGGGAACATGTCAGCCTGGCTTACTGATTTTTCCCGGTTAAGGCACTGAAGGAATTCCTCATACAACACACGTTCATGGGCCCTTTTCTGATCGATCATCATCATTCCCGACTTCACCTGGCAAACTATGTACTTGTTCTTGATCTGGAAAAACCTTCTTGAGGTATCGGTTTTAACTTCAACAGGAGAAGAAGGAATTTTCTCACTTTCAGGGTACATTTTCTGCCAGCCTGCCGCACCTGCTTTTTCAAAATGGTCTATCCAGGCTGATCTGCCTGATAGTTTTTCTTCACCGTCGAATGGATTATATGCAGTATTTATTTTTATTGCAGGCTGTTCAGGCATTTTCTCAGGAGCCATGGCCGGGATATCGACATAAGCCTCGCTTTTGAAATCGATCGAGGGAACGATGTTGAATCTGCCGAGGGCTTCACGTGCTGAAGCCATGAGTATCTGCCATATTGACCTTTCATCCTCAAACTTGATCTCTGTCTTGGTAGGATGAATATTGATATCGATAGAAGCAGGATCAGCTTCAAGGAAGATAAAGTAAGAAGGAATCGATTCAGGGGGCAGTATATTCTGATATGCTTCGACTACAGCCTTGTGAAAGTAAGGATGTTTCATGAACCTGTTGTTCACGAAAAAAAACTGCTCACCGTAAGTTCTCCTGGCATTCTCGGGTTTGCCTATAAATCCTTTTATCGTGATGAGGCTGGTTTCTGTCTCGAGGGTTATAAGGTCCTGGTTGATCTGCCTTCCGAAGACTCCGATTATGCGCTGGCGGAGCGAAGAGTCAGGCAGGCTGTAGATTTCATTGTCATTATGATAGAGGCTGAATTTTATATCGGGATGAGCAAGCACTATCTTCTGAAACTCATTTATGATATGCCTGATCTCGGTGTTATCAGACTTGAGGAATTTACGTCTTGCGGGGATATTGAAAAATAAATTTTTTACCGAAAAGGAAGACCCTTCCGGGCAGCTGCATGGCTCCTGTTTTTCAACCCTTGACCCGCTGATGACGACCGCTATTCCCGTATCTTCTCCCCTCAGCCTGGTTTTGAGCTCGACCATGGCAACAGCGGCGATCGAAGCAAGGGCCTCACCCCGGAACCCTTTGGTCCTAATGGCAAAAAGATCCTGTGCAGTTGATATTTTAGACGTCGCATGCCTTTCAAATGCAAGCCTCGCATCTGTTTCAGTCATGCCGGCACCATCGTCGATCACCTGGATAAGTGTTTTCCCTGAATCCCTGATAATTACCCTTATGTCACCAGCCTGTGCATCAACGGAATTCTCCATCAGCTCCTTGACAACCGATGCAGGCCGTTGAATGACTTCGCCAGCGGCAATCTGGTTAGCCACAGCATCTGTCAGCAGTTTGATAATATCGGGCATTTATTCAATTAATATGGAGGTAGAGACAGGTCTCAGACCTGTCTCTACACACAACCTGCAAATATATAAATTTTGGCAAGATCATTCCCGTTTGCCGGAAGCCGGAATGACGAAGAAATATTGATAAATTGTATTGTAAACAGAATTTAATTACATTTCTGATATTATTAATGCGTAAGTCCCTGAAATGAAAAAACTGTTCTGCCTGATCATCCCGTTCATGCTTTCTGCTTTTCTATCCTGCAGGAGCAAAAGCGGGGAAAACCTGAAAATAATGACTTTGAATTTGAGATATGACAATCCGGGAGACAGTATCAATGGATGGCCGAACAGGGCAGGGCAGGTCCGGCATTTTATTGAAGAGAACAGCCCGGATGTAATCGGCATGCAGGAGGTGCTCAGCGGTCAATATGTTTATCTTGATTCTGTCCTGTCGGGTTATTCCTCTGCAGGTTCAGGTCGTGATGACGGGCTGAGAGGAGGGGAGATGAACCCGGTGTTTTTCAGAAAGGACAGGTTCGACATGGTCCGCAATATCACATTCTGGCTTTCGGACACTCCCGGCTTTCCCGGGTCAAAAGCCTGGGGAGCATCATTGCCCAGGATTGTCACATGGCTCGAGCTCGTCAGCAAAGACACTCATGAGCATTTCTTTTTCTTCAACACTCACTTCGCACATGATTCTGATTCAGCACGCAGGATGAGTGCAGAGCTGCTTCTTGATACCGTGCCGGAGATCTCAGGTGATTTCCCTTTTATCATAACCGGCGATTTCAATATGCCACCGGAAAGCAAGGGGTATTCTGTCCTTACAGGGCCGGACGAAAAGCTCTCTATCATGAGGGATTCATACTTTGTTTCTGATAAAAAACCTTTCGGTCCTTCTTATACGTTTAATGGTTTTTCAGATAAACCCGGAAGCGGAAGGATCGATTACATTTTTGTGAAAAGTGGAATTAAAGTATTGGAACACAGGACTATACCTCACAAGGAAAGCGGGGTGTTCATCTCGGATCACTGGCCGGTGGAAGCTGTTGTGGAGTTCTGATAACCTTTATTCATCCAAAGCGTCACCCTTCCCATGCGGTCATAAGGCGGGTATGGATGCATTCCTCCGGTCACAAAATCCATCTCACCGTCTTTGTTGAAATCGGCGGCCTCGAGCGTAAGAAGATGAGTGGGCACACTGGAGATATCGTGCTTGATGAACTGCATGTTCCCTGAATTTTCAAACCAGATAAAGCTCCTGGATTCAGGTTTGTCCCACAGGTTAAAGCCGCTAACCACAAAGATGTCGTTATCACCATCCTTGTCGATATCGACCGGCCTGGCATTATATGCTCCCGCAAAATCGCCTATCCTGTGATATTCGAAATTGAGGTTCCCCTTGTTTTCAAGCCAGTTGACACCATGCCAGGGACGAGGGGCAGGCGGAATGTAATCGAATGCATCGCCGTTTGTATAAAGTATGTCATAATCGCCATCCTTGTCAAGATCGCATGTATAAATTCCGCTCGAGCCGAAGTCCTCGTTCGACGACCCCCACAAAAGCTTTGGCGTAAATTTGCCTTTGCCGTCATTGACAAAGCACCATATCTCTTCCCATTCCTGGCTCGCGAGCGAAACGATGTCCGGGTCACCATCTGAATCATAATCGTAAATCTCAGTGTTTATCGGTCCCGAAAGATTCTGAAGTACATGACTCTCGAATTTCCAGTTTCCTTTATTTTCCATCCATCTGGTCTCTCCGTCATCATAGCCGAACTGGGCAACAGCAAGATCCTTGTCACCGTCGTTGTCGAGATCGCCTGCCCTCACATCCGATACCCGGGCGACCTTCTCGAGAACAGTATGTTTTATAAATCCGGCACCCGTGTTCTCAAGGATCACTACGGAGCCGATCTTATCGTTGTTTGGAAAAAGCATGCCAAGAACGGCGATTAGTATATCATTATCCCCGTCCATATCGAAATCATCGACTGATGCATGAGCCGGTGCAATAAGATCTGATGCAAGCACCCGCTCGGTGAACTGTCCTGCCGGAGACTGCCTTATCACGGAAACAAAATTGCCGCGGGCATCACAGACGATTACATCCTCAAGACCATCCTTGTCAAGGTCAGCCGCCTGTATGTTCGATATCAGCGGGGGATCTGTAAAAGACTGCCCGATCTGCGAAGGAGTAAGAAAATCGATTTTAGCACCTGCTTCACCGGATGTTGTTGCGACATTGGAGGTATTATTCCTTCTGAATTTCCTTTGAATTACTTCACTGACAGGCATACCGCTTTTCTGCGCCTGGTATCGTAGTAACATCCATGGGATGCCTGCAATAACAGCAAATATGAAGATGGTAATGACGAAGTTCTGAAGTGTCTTCTTTCTTTTCTTCCCGGCCTGCTGTGGCATTGTTTAAAAGGATTGTGTTTTACAAAACTAACCAAAATCTGACATGTAAGCGATTAAATTTATTATCATTGCACAAACTTCCTGGTATTTCCAGATAATCTAAATTAGTCCATCTCTGAATGAAGCCGGGCAGCAAAATATATACTCTGGTTCTTGTTCTGGTTTCCGGACTTATACCTGCCATAATATGCCAGTTTTTCTCTTCGAAACCCCAGGCGAGGCATATTCATATATCAAGCTTCCGTTATGGCAAGGATCCTTCAATAATAAGATGCAACAGGGGAGATACGCTGCACATTACATTTTCATCGGAAGATACAGGTCATTCTTTTTTTCTGCAGGAGTTCGACATTGATGCAAAGGTAACCCCGGCAAGGGATGAAGTTGAGGTTTTCAGGCCTTCCGATCCGACAATAGAACCTTATCTTGCACGTGAGCTTGTCTTCGTTGCAAGGCATAAAGGCATTCAGAACTACATCGTCTCAAAAAGCAATTACCGCTGTCATGTATGGTGCGGTCCGATGCATGCATTCGAGCAGGGTAAGCTCATTATATTGCCGAACACACTTCTTGCATTCGGAGCCGGAAGCATTATCGGGATTATAATGATATGGCTCGTAAGGGTAATTTCGGGATCATATGTTCATGAATCCTCTACAGAAAAACGAAGGGACCTGTTTCCTGAATCTTCTCTTTCGCGAAAACTGATCACATCGAGATGGCCCCAGGTAATACTGACGATACTTGCACTGGTAATGGTATACCTGGTGATTATCACGACAGTCTTCGGCACAAAAGTATCCGGCAGGAATCTTGGTGTTATGCTGATGTGGGCTGTCTGGCTTTTTCTTCTTGTTACCGTCCTCACGCCCTGGGGCGGCAGGTTATGGTGCACCATCTGTCCCCTTCCGCTTATTGGCGACCGGCTGCAGCGGGGTTCCTTTGTTTCGCCTGAAACAGGTAAAACCGGATCTTACAATAATATATTCAGAGGACTTAGCCTGAAGTGGCCCAAAATACTCAGTAACAACTGGAGCAGGCTTATCATTTTCACAATACTTGCGACATTCTCAACTACATTGGTTGCATCTCCCCGAACATCAGGGCTGACCCTTACGGGACTGATCGTCTTTCCGACTTTACTTGCCCTCGTATTTGAGCTTCGCGCATTCTGCCGTTTCCTGTGCCCGATAAGCGTATTTGTGACTCCTTTTTCGGAACTCAGTCCCGTCGCCCTCCGCAGCAGGTCAAAAGAAGTCTGCCAGCAATGCAAACCCCGGTTCTGCACAAACGGTAATGCAAACGGCTGGGCATGTCCGTATGGATTGAATACCGGGGAGTTAAGCCAGAATTCGGATTGCGGGCTCTGCCTTGAATGTGTGAGGAGCTGCA
>DATGWQ010000002.1:0-3557 GCA_035299385.1 Bacteroidales bacterium
TCAGCTTTATACCAGGTATTTGTATTAATTTTGGGGCACTTTTATTACTTCCCTTATGAAAACAATGAAAGCTCTTGTCAAAGCCCGGCCTGAAAAGGGATTATGGATGCAGGAGATGCCCATACCTGAACCCGGACTGAACGACGTGATAATCAAGGTAAAAAAATCGGCGATCTGCGGCACCGACCTGCATATTTATGAATGGGATACCTGGGCTCAGAAGACAATAAAAACACCCATGATCATCGGCCATGAATACATGGGATATATTGAAAAAATGGGATCGGGCGTAAGAAACCTTAAAATAGGTGAAAGAGTCACAGGGGAAGGCCACCTTGCATGCGGCCACTGCAGGAACTGCCGGCGGGGCAAGGAGCACGTCTGCGAAAATACGATCGGCATAGGCGTAAATATAGATGGCTCATTTGCAGAATATGTGAGGATACCCTCTTCAAATGTGGTTCCTCTCGACCACCGCATACCGGATGACTGGGCTGCCATCATGGACCCTTTCGGGAATGCAACACATACAGCCCTGTCGTTCCCGCTGCTCGGCGAAGACGTGCTTATCACCGGTTCGGGACTGATCGGGAGCATGGCTGTGGCAATTGCAAAATATTCTGGTGCCAGATTCATAGTAGCCAGCGACCTGAGTGACAAGCGGCTCGAGATTGCAAGAAAAATGGGTGCAACATTGACCGTAAATCCTTCCAAAGGAGAAAAGATCTCCGATGCAGTTCATAAGCTCGGCATGAGGGGTTTCGACATCGGGCTTGAAATGTCCGGTTCCCCGAAGGCCTTTGTGGAAATGCTTCAGAACATGTACAACGGCTCAAGTATTTCCCTCCTGGGTATCCTTCCTTCAAATTTTGAGGTTCCCTGGAGCGATATCATTTTCAAGGCAATAACATTGAAGGGAATCTATGGAAGGGAAATGTGGGAGACCTGGTATAAGATGGAGCAGATGATAATCGGGGGGATCAACCTCGATCCTGTTATAACGCACAGGTTCCATATAGACGACTTCCAGAAGGGGTTCGATGAGATGGAAAAAGGGAATTGCGGAAAGGTAATCCTGAATTGGGATTAGGAAGTAAGTCATTAAAGTCATTAAAGTCATTAAAGTCATTAAAGTCCTTAAAGTCCTTAAAGTCTTTAAAGTCTTTAAAGTCCTTAAGGTTAAAAGTCTGCAAGCATGAAGATAAATCAGTTTGAAGATATAGTGGCATGGCAAAAGTCAAAAGTTTTGGCTGTTGAGATTTACTCACAATTCAGGAGTTTAAACGACTATGGCTTTAAGGATCAGATTTGCAGAGCATCTGTTTCGGTGATGAATAACATAGCTGAAGGTTTTGAAAGGAGATCGGACCAGGATTTTAAAAAGTTCTTATATATTTCAAAAGGTTCATGTGGAGAAATTCGTTCAATGCGCCATCTTGCAAAAGAACTCAATTATATTTCACCTGAGATTCATAAAAACTTCCTCAACAAATCGACAGAAATATCTAAATTGATTTCTGGATTAATAAAATCACTTGCATCTTAAAATAACCACAGACTTTACAGACTTTACACTTTTACAGACTTTACAGACTTTACAGACTTTACAGACTTTACAGACTTTACAGACTTTACAGACTTTACAGACTTACTTATGTACAACGATTTTCAGAAACATGTTTCCGGCATAATCGCCGAAATAAAAGAAGCCGGCCTTTACAAGAATGAGAGGATCATCGTCTCTCCGCAGGGAGCAGAGATAAAGCTCAACACCGGACAAAAGGTGCTTAATTTCTGTGCCAACAATTACCTCGGCCTCTCCGCAAACAAACAGCTCATAAAAGCTGCAAAGGAAGCTCTCGACAGCCATGGTTACGGCATGTCTTCCGTAAGGTTTATATGCGGAACAACCGACCTGCACAAAAAGCTCGAGCAAAAAATCGCAGAATTCTTTCATACCGAGGATACAATTTTATATGCCGCATGCTTCGATGCGAACGGTGGTGTCTTCGAGCCTTTGCTTACGGAAGAGGATGCAATAATATCCGATGCCCTCAATCATGCCTCGATAATAGACGGTGTAAGACTTTGCAAGGCACAGAGGTACAGGTATGAAAATGCAAACATGGATGACCTCGAGAAACAGCTTCAGCAGGCACAGGCACAGAGATTCAGGCTCATCGTCACCGACGGGGTTTTCTCGATGGACGGCAATGTTGCCCCGGTGGACAGGATCGTGGACCTGGCAACAAAATACAATGCCATGGTCATGATCGATGAGTCGCATTCTGCCGGAGTGGTCGGCACTACCGGAAGAGGTGTTACAGAACTTTATAACCTTATGGGGAAGGTGGAAATGATCACTGGCACGCTTGGCAAATCATTTGGAGGGGCCATCGGCGGATTCACAACCGGCAAAAAGGAGATAATAGAGCTTCTGCGCCAGAGATCACGCCCGTATCTCTTCTCGAACTCGATTCCTCCGCTTGTTGCTGCGGCAGGGATCAGGATGGTAGAGATGATGACTGAAACAAATGAGCTCCAGGATAAGCTTCATTCTAATGCCGCGTATTTCATTGGAGAAATGAAGAAGGCCGGCTTTGATATCAAGCCGACAAAATCGGCAATATGTGCGGTTATGCTTTACGATGCGAAGCTCTCGCAGGAATTTGCTGCAAAGCTGCTCGATGAAGGAATATATGTTATCGGGTTCTACTATCCTGTTGTTCCGAAAGGACAGGCAAGGATAAGAGTGCAGCTCTCGGCAGCTCATGAGAAAGAGCATCTCGATAAGGCGCTTAAGGCATTTTCGAAGATAGGGAGAGAACTTGGAGTAATAAAATAACCCTTGGCCAGCTTACCCCTAAATCCCCCAGGGGGGACTTTCTACTCGCGCGCCCCCTTGGGGGTAAGGGGTGGATGAGGGAAGGGAACACCGGACACTAAGGTAAGAACGAATGAATAGAATTTTATTCCAGCTTTACAGAATCATTGTCCCGAAACCACTGAGGACAATTATCCTGAAGAAGAATCTCAGGCTGAAGATTATTTATCATTTTGCCTCTCTTCCCGGGAATGAAGTAAAGAGTGAACAGAAGGAAGTGGTCGAATACCTTAAGAAAAATCCTGTTTCAATTTTTCCGTACACCTTCAGTAACAATTACAGCCCCGGCCAGGTAAGCGTCTTCTTCGATCCGCAACTGAAAATGAGATACGTCTTCCATGAAGGCCACAGGCTCTATTTCAGACGCGGATGGGGCACCGCGAGAATACAGCGTGCATGGTCCGATCTGCTCCGTGAGCAGGATCCTTCAAGCCCGCACAGGTATCTTACGGATTCGTTCAAACCGGGCAAAGACGACATCATCGCTGATATCGGGGCAGCAGAGGGAAACTTTTCACTTACAATCATTGAACAGGTGAAAAAGATCTACCTTTTTGAAAACGACAGGAGATGGATCGAAGCGCTGAAAGCCACTTTTGCTCCATGGAAAGACAAAGTTGAAATAGTCAACAAATTTGTTTCAGACAAAGATGACAGTACTCATGTCAGCATA
>DATGWQ010000003.1:0-5306 GCA_035299385.1 Bacteroidales bacterium
CATGGGATACCGGTTCTCCAATGACCAGGGAAAGCTCCAGTCAGAGCTGGACAAGACCGGGATATGCTTTCTGCATGCACCATTGTTTCATCCTGCTCTTAAGGCTGTCGGACCTGTAAGAAAACAGCTTGGCATCAAGACCTTTTTCAATATGCTTGGACCTCTTGTGAACCCTGCAAACCCTGAGTTCAGGGTGTCGGGTGTGTTCAGCTCTGAGGCAGGAAGAATCTATTCCTATTTTCTGCAGGCTGAAAAGAAGAAATTCATCGTGCTTCATTCCCTCGACGGCTATGATGAGATATCGCTGACCTCCCCAGTAAAAATCTTCTCGCCGGATGGAGAAACAATGATGAATTTCTGCGAGTATGGCTTCGAAAAAGTCGCACCTGCAGACATACTTGGAGGAGCTACTATTGAAGAGTCAGGGCGCATTTTCCTTTCAGTCCTGGAAAATCATGCAACACCGGCACACCGTTCTGTTGTGATTGCCAATTCCGCCCTGGCAATTAAATGCATCGATCCGGCCAAATCGATTGAAGAGTGCACGGTTATTGCGGGTGAAGCGCTTCTTTCAGGAAAAGCATCAGATGTTTTCAAAAGGTTGATACAGATGCAGAATTGAAAATGACAATACTGGATAATATAATAGCTGCAAAGCGTTCTGAAGTGAAGCTGCTGAAGAGGACGGTTCCAACATCACAGCTTCAGAAAAGCAACTTTTTTGAAAGAGAGGCTTTCTCGCTGTTCCATTCGATCATGAAGGAAAATTCAACAGGAATAATTGCCGAATTCAAGCGCAGGTCGCCATCAGCAGGATTATTTCACAATGACATTTCGCCGGCTAAAGTTGCATCCGGCTATTGCCTGGCAAAAGCCTCCGCAATTTCAGTACTGACAGATCGGGCGTTCTTCGGTGGAACGATCAACGATCTTGAAGAAGTACGCAAAGTTGTTGACTGCCCTGTACTCCGCAAAGATTTTGTAATTGATGAATACCAGGTAATTGAAGCCAAAGCCTCAGGCGCTGATGCAATTTTGCTGATCTCTGAAGTTCTGCCGGCACATGCTCTCTCAAGGCTGCACAGTCTGGCAACATCCCTTGGCCTGGAGATTATTGTCGAAATTCATGACAAAAAGAACATCGATTCACTCCCGGCCGGAACAAAGATTGCCGGCATCAACAACAGGAACCTCGCAACATTGGACGTCAACCTTGGCAATTCGGAGGAGCTGGCCGGGATTATTCCCGCAGGAATTATAAAAGTGGCTGAAAGCGGGATCCGCTCACCTGAAGATTACATCAGGATGAAAAAATCCGGATTCGAAGGTTTTCTTATTGGCGAATACTTCATGAAAAACATCGATCCGGGCCTTGCCTGCAAAACTTTCATTAAAGAGATCCATGAATGTGAAAATTAAAATATGCGGGATGAGGGATATGGGCAATGTTTCTGAAGTTGCCAGGCTGAAGCCGGATTATATGGGTTTCATCCTTTACAGGCATTCACCCCGCTTCATTGAACCTGAAGCCGCAGAAAAACTGAAGCATCTTATTCCGGATGCAGTAACCAGGGTCGGTGTTATTGTAAATGAGCCATTTGAAAACGCCGCCAGGCTGGCAGGGAAATTTGATGCCCTTCAGCTTCACGGCAACGAGGATGCGGATTATTGCAGAAGGTTGTCCCGCTTTTCGAAGATCATCAAAGCCTTCAGGATAGACGGAAGCCTTCCTGCTGATATTGCAGATTACCAGCCTTATTGCAGCCTGTTCCTTTTCGATGCTGCAGGGGATCATTTCGGAGGCAACGGAATAAAATTCAATCACAGGATCCTGGATGATTATAACCTGGATAAAAGGTTCATTCTCTCCGGGGGAATCTCGACAGACGATTTGACGGCAATCAGGGAAATCAAAAACAAAAAGTTTGAGGGCATCGACCTTAACAGCAGGTTCGAGACAATGCCAGGAATGAAGGATGCGGAACAGTTGAAAAAATTCATGAAAAAAATAAGGGAACAATGATGAATAAAGTTGATGTAAACGGCTACTATGGCCGGTTCGGGGGAGCATATATTCCTGAGATGCTGCACAGAAATGTAAATGAGCTGCAGAAAAATTATCTTGAGATACTGAGCTCACCGGATTTTATTTCTGAATTCGAATACCTGCTGAGCGAATATGCAGGCAGGCCCACTCCCCTCTACAGGGCAGACAGGCTGTCGGCGAAATACGGTTTCAGGGTATACCTGAAAAGAGAGGATCTTTGTCATACCGGCTCCCATAAGCTCAACAACGTGATCGGGCAGGCGCTGCTGGCAAAGAGGCTCGGGAAAAAAGCGGTAATAGCCGAGACCGGTGCCGGCCAGCATGGTGTCGCAACAGCTACCATCTGTGCCCTGATGGGCCTCAGGTGCACAGTTTTCATGGGTGAAAAGGATATCGAACGCCAGCATCCGAATGTGATGAGGATGAAGATGCTCGGCGCTGAAGTGATCCCCGCGAGATCGGGAAGCAAAACGCTCAAGGATGCGACAAATGAAGCGATACGCCACTGGATTAATAATCCTGATGACACCCACTATCTTATCGGATCGGCAATAGGTCCCCATCCTTATCCTGACATGGTGGCCAGGCTGCAGTCCGTAATAAGCATTGAAATCAAAAAGCAGCTTCTGTCGAAAGAAGGCTGCGAAAATCCTGATGCGGTGATAGCCTGTGTCGGTGGAGGCAGCAATGCAGCCGGATCATTTTTCAGCTTCATCGACAATGCTGAAGTGAAGCTTATCGGCGCTGAAGCAGGAGGCTGCGGTGTCTGCTCGGGGAAAACAGCAGCTTCGATTAATACCGGCTCGGAAGGGATCATACACGGATGCCGTACAATGCTCATGCAGACCGCAGACGGCCAGGTTTGCGAAGCTCACTCCATCTCGGCAGGACTTGATTATCCGGGAGTCGGGCCGCTTCACTCCTATTTGCACGAAACGGGCAGGGCGCAGTATGTTGCAGTCAACGATGATGAAGCGATAAAAGCGGCCTTTGAGCTTGCACGCATGGAAGGCATAATACCTGCGCTCGAGTCATCGCATGCGCTGGCCCTCCTGCCCGGGCTGAATTTTAAAAGAAACGCAATCGTTGTCGTTTGCCTTTCGGGAAGGGGAGACAAGGATATGGAGACTTATATGAAATACCTGGAGTGTTAAAAAACTTAAAGAGAAGGATCTCACCCTTTCCCTTGTTGGTTTAAGGAATGGGCAGGGATAGGGTTAAGCAATATAAAATGATCGTTGCAATTCTTAAGAGTAAATGAACATTCAACAATAGAATATAACCACCATGAACAGAATTGAAGTATTATTCACTGCAAAAAAGAAGAATATACTTTCGGTGTACTTTACAGCCGGATTTCCTCACCTTGACAGTGTCGAAGAAATAATCCTGTCACTCGAAAAGAACGGGGCGGACATGATAGAGACAGGCATCCCTTTTTCTGATCCTCTTGCAGACGGCCCTGTTATCCAGGAGACAAGCAGGACAGCCCTGGGCAATGGAATGTCGATCAGTAACCTGTTTTCACAGATCAGGAATATCAGGGAGAAAACGAATATACCACTGCTGCTTATGGGTTATCTCAACCCGGTACTTCAATATGGCTTTGAAAAATTCTGTCATGAAGCGTCTCTCTGTGGTATCGATGGTCTTATTATTCCAGATCTCCCAATGGATGAATTCATCCGGGATTATAAAGAAATATCGCTCAGACACGGGATCACAAATATTTTCCTGGTAACACCCGACACATCAGAAGAACGGATCCGTGAAATTGACAACAACTCTTCAGGGTTTATTTACATGGTAAGCTCAGCTTCGACAACCGGCAAAACGAATGAATTCAGTGAAAGGCATATCTCATATTTCAGGAAAATTGCTGAACTGAAGTTGCAGAACCCGGTGCTTGCCGGCTTCGGCATCTTCAACAGGAAAACGAGGGAACAGGCTTCAGCCCATGTCAACGGTGTAATTATCGGCAGCGCTTACGTGAAGGCGCTGAGTGACGGCCGGTCCATAGAAGAAGCCACTAAAAACTTCTTCAGATCACTTCTTTAGCTTGGGTGCTTAGCTCCCTTCGCCCGGGGCCCCATGCTAAAACACCAATCCCGTGATCCATCCCCACACAACATACCTGAGGAATTTTCCTGCCAGCATGGCGAGAAAGGTGATAAGAACATTAGCCCTCAGCAGCCCGAGCCCCACGGCAAAGATATCACCCACGCCCGGTACCCAGGAAAGGAATGCAAAAACAGCTCCTTTCTTATAAAGACGGTCGTGCCATTTTGTAATTGATTCACGCCTGACACGCAGGTATTTTTCTATCCACTCCCATTTCCCCAGCCAGCCTATTCCGAAGCTGCTCATGCCACCAAGGGTGTTCCCTGCGGTAGCGACGAGGATGGCTGTAAAAGGATCCGTTCCGTTTATGATAAGAAAGGAAAGCAGGGCCTCTGAGCTGAAAGGCACGACGGTTGCAGCAAGGAAGCTGGCGAGGAACAATCCCCAGAGGCTGTAATCAAAGATTCCTTCCAATTTCTGGTTTAACTTTTAATGCAAAGTCCGCAAATATAAAGACGCAAAGAACGCAGAAATTCTGCGAATTCATTTGATGTGAGCTTTGTTGTCCATAAAATTACTTTTTTTAAGTATTTTTCAGAACCTCTGCTGATCTCCAATCTGAACATTGATCCAGCCTGAGGGAATATTTGAACCCGGACAGTTGTCATTTATTCATCCGGATAGTATAACTAACCAAATACTTAACTCTATATCATGCAAAGAACGACACTTATTCAATCACTCCTGATTTCTAAACCGACATTACGGCTGCCATTTGTGCAATCCTTCGTGTTGGTATTAATCTCGCTTACCCTCCTGTACTCATGTTCAGGCGTGAAGCAGGAAAAACCTCAGCCTGTACTGGGGTACAGATCAGTTAACGTTATCGAAAAGCATGGTCTTAAATTCAAAGACCTGAATAGAAACGGCAAGCTCGATAAATACGAGGATTGGAGGCTGGGCTCCGAAGAAAGAAGCAAAGATCTTCTTTCCAGGATGTCTGTTGATGAAAAGGCCGGCTTTATGCTGATCAATTCTCTCAACATGGTTGGAAGCCGGAAGGCTGAAGCATCGGCAGGAAAGCTGGTTGCAAGTGACCTTGATGAATCAGGCGGCGGTTCAAATCTTGCAGAACAGGTCAGGGGTGCGACGCCGCAGGGGGAAAGACCTGCCGGAAATGCAAGGCCGGAACAGGCTG
>DATGWQ010000004.1:0-16331 GCA_035299385.1 Bacteroidales bacterium
AGCCGACAAGCTCGGGCTGATTTTTATGGCTATGGCAGGTTATGATCCCCAGTCTGCACTTCCATTCTGGGAAAGGATGAGCAAAGCAGGAGGAGGACAGAAGCCGCCAGAGTTCCTGAGCACTCACCCTTCGGACGAGACCAGGCTTAAAAAGATCAGGGCAGCAATACCGGAAGCTGAGAAATATTATAAGAAATGACCCCCCTCCCTGCGCACAGGCGGTCGCACTCCCCCCAAATGGTGGGATAATTATTGCAAGGAATATCGTACCAGATGCGAATACATGCAAGAATTACGTAATTAATTACGTAATTAATTACGTAATTCTTTTTCTCATTTTAAGGATCTTCCTTTCCATCCGTTACATGCAACGACGGAACAAAAAAAGCCCCTCTTAACCGAAGCAGAGAGGGGCTGGGGGCGAGTTCGTGTAATCTAAAACTTGTATGCGTTGTCTTCTATCAGCTTGTTTGCGATCCTTCTCCTTGCGTCCTTCGCATTTATGCATGCAACCCTTGAAAGATTTTCAACAGCTTTGATGTATGAAGAGCACCTGTTATCTTCAGCAAAAGCTCCGATTGCATCGAGCGCTGATTTCCTGATGATATCGGAAGTATCGAAAATATTCACGTCGAGCATGTCCTTGTAAATTGAAGGAGTGCCATTATGAACCATTTTCTCGACCCTCAATGCAAGAGACTCTGAGATGTAGGTTTCCATCATCATCTCGGCAATGTTGTTGAGTACTTCCTGCTCGTTTACCAGGCCTTTCCCGAACTTTTTAGTAACGCCGTCAATGCAGAGAAGAATAACTTTCTTGAAATTCTTTATATATCTTTTCTTTTCATCGAAGTAACTTTCACCTGCGGCTTTCCCGTCAGTTATTGAATCGAGCCCGGCTGCAAGCTTTTCTGCTTCACCGTAGAGATCGAATTCACCCTTCATGGCTCTTTTCATTGCCGTGTCGACAACAAGAAGCCTGTTGATCTCGTTTGTGCCCTCGAAGATCCTGTTAATCCTCGAATCGCGGTAACCTCTTTCGACGGCCATTTCTGCGGAATAGCCCATCCCGCCGTGGATCTGGACAGCTTCATCAGCAACGAAATCGAGCATTTCCGAACCAACAACTTTTAATATAGCAGCTTCGACTGCATAATGGCTTATTGCTTCAATCGCTCCTCTTCCGTAATCGCCGCATTCAGCTATCATCTGCTTGAGAAGGAGGTCGATGTCGCTGCTCACGCGGTAAACAGCCGATTCCGAAGCAAAAAGACGGATGATCTGCTGGGCCATCTTGTGCTTGAGTGATCCGAATGTCGAGATGAGAACACCAAACTGCTTCCTCTCATTTGCATATTTCACAGAGTCGTTGATGGCTTTCTTTGCAGCGCCAAGGACATTAGCACCTAGCTTGAGCCTTCCCATATGCAGGATGCTGAGCGCGATCCTGAATCCTTCTCCCCTCTTGCCAAGCAGGTTTTCAACAGGAACCTTTACATCATTGAAGTAAATCTGGGCTGTGGACGATCCTTTTATTCCCATCTTGTGTTCATCGGGACCAATCACAACACCGGGCCAGTTCCTTTCGACGATGAAAGCACTGAGAACCCTGTCGTTGTCTATTTTTGCAAAAACAGTAAGCACGTCTGCAAAGCCTGCGTTGGTTATCCACATTTTTTGTCCGTTAAGGATATAGTGTTTCCCGTCTTCGCTGAGCTTTGCATTGGTCTTTCCGGAGTTGGCATCGCTGCCGGCACCTGGTTCAGTGAGGCAATAGGCTCCAATAAGCTCGCCGGTTGCCAGCTTTGTGACATAACGCTCCCGCTGGTCTTTGTTGCCATAATACATTATAGGCAATGTTCCGATGCCGCAATGTGCCATATAGGCAACAGAAAATGAATATCCTGCGCCGGTAGTTTCGGCGACCAGCATCTGGGTAACAAAAGACTGTCCGAAACCTCCTAATTCTTCAGGAATGGAGACACCCATCATGCCGAGCTCGCCCGATTTTTTGAGGATGCTCTTCATGAGTTCCCGGTCGCTCTTTTCAACTTTTTCCAGGTTGGGATAGACTTCTGCATCGAGGAAATCTTTGCAGGTCTGGGCTATCATCTTCTGTTCCTCATTGAATTCTTCAGGTATGAAAACACTGTCGGCAGATACTTCGCGAACGAGGAATTCACCGCTTTTCAGGAGTTTGCTGTCTTTCATTATTGTCAGGATTATTTTGGATTTTATAAATCGATTGATTGTGCGATAAGTTCGGCAATATCGTAATTCTTTACATCATCTTCACGGTTTTTGTACTTCAGACCGTCAGTCATCATGGTCATGCAGAAGGGGCATGCTGTTGCAATCACACCTGCTTCCGTCCTGAGAGCGTCTTCAGTCCTTTCGATGAATATTTCCTTGTTCCCCTTCTCGGCTTCCTTGAACATCTGTCCGCCGCCGGCCCCGCAGCACAGGGCAAAGCTGCGGTTGCGTGACATCTCCACCACATTGCCCGTCAGCTTTGAAAGGATGCTTCTCGGCTCATCATAAACATCATTTGCCCTTCCAAGATAGCAGGGATCGTGATATGTGATCTTAATGCCTTTGAGCGAAGCCTGGTCGATCTTAAGTTTTCCTGATTCGATATGCCCGGCAAGGAACTGAAGGTAATTTATCACCTCATAGTTGCCGCCGAGATCGGGATATTCATTTTTGAAAACATTGAAGCAATGGGGGCATATTGTTATGATCTTCTTCACCTCGTACATCTTCAGCGTTTCAATCACCTGCAATGCCTGCATCTGGTAGAGCATTTCATTGCCGGCACGCCGGGCAGGATCTCCCGTGCATGTTTCTTCCTTACCCAGGACCGCATAGCTTACACCAAGATGAGCCAGTATCTTTGCAAATGCCCGTACGACCTTTTTATACCTGTCGTCAAAAGCTCCTGCACAGCCTACCCAGAAAAGGTATTCCGGCTTCTCGCCCCTTGCGAAGAGGTCGGCCATTACGGGGACTTCTATCTTTTTAACTTCCATTATATTCTCTTATACTCTTGAATTCTGCTTTTTATTATTCTGCTCAGGGCTCAGGGCTCAGTGCGAAAAATGGATTTGCCCTGTGCTCTGCGCTCTCCGCCCTGCGCTACTTCACCTTCAGCTCCAGGTCTTTTGCCCAGTTCAGCCTGTCCTCCGCTGAGAACTGCCATGGAGCGCCGTTATTTTCAATATTGTTGAAAACAGCTTTCAGCTCTCCGGGTGCCGAAGCTTCCTCCATCACAAGATACCTGCGCATATCGACGATTAGCGTTGGATGATTGATGTTAATCGGGCATTCCTTTGCACATGCATTGCAGGTTGTGCATGCCCATAGCTCTTCCTCGGTCACATAATCCCTCAACAGTGAGCGGTTATCATTGAAATCCCTTCCATTCTTCACCATCAAAGGGCCTTTCTCGTTCATTCTTGCACGGAGATCCATCATCACCTTTCGCGGGGAAAGTTTTTTGCCTGTCAGGTTGGCAGGACAAACAGATGTACAGCGCCCGCACTGTGTGCATGAAAGCGAATCAAAATAATTTTTCCATGAAGCATCTTCGGCATCCTTCACTCCGAAACGTTCAACAGGTGCATCCGTTGCAGGTGCTGAAAAAGCCGCATTCGGATCGAGCATCAGCTTCACCTCCCTTGTTATGCTGTCCATGTTCGGGAGCTTGCCAAGAGGATCGAGCCTGGAAAGGAAAACGTTGGGCACAGACATGAAAACATGAAAGTGCTTTGAATAAGGAAGCATGTTGGCAAAGAAGAATATCAGCAGGATGTGCGCCCACCATGAAGCCTGGTACATTGTCCATAATCCTGGTGCCTCGGCGCCGTTCATCAATCCTGCAAAAACAGAGCTCACCGGGAATAATCCGGCTATCTCCTCCCCCGTCACCTGCTGGTGCCTCACATAGCCGGTGTTCATAGACAGGAGCGAAACCATAAGCAGCAGTATTATTGAAAGAGCTATGTTGGCATCGATGTGCGTCGATTTCTTCATTTCAATACCTTCAAACCTTTTGATATGGAAGAAGAGCCTGCGCGAAAGAAAAATAATTATCGAGATGGCAACAACAAGGGCGAAGATATCGCCGGATGCCATGATAAAATCATAAACAGGGCCAAGTATCTTCAGTACCCTTTCTGTTCCGGCAAGACCATCGATCACCATCTCGATGCTTCCGATGAGAATAACGCAGAATCCCCAGAAAACAAGCGCATGAAAGAAGCCGATGACAGGCCTGCGGAAAATCTTTGTCTGTCCGAAGGCAACCCGCATCATTATTGCGACCCTCTTTCCGAGATCTTTTACGGGAAATGCCTTGCGGGTGAACCTGAAAAATTTAACCAGCCTGTTGACGGTGTATGCAAAAACTCCTATGGTAAGAAGGAGAGTAATTGCAAATATTATCTGCTTTGCCATGGATGAATTTCGTAGCGCCTTTGCGCCTTTGCGAGAAACTTAAGAACACTTTTTCACGCAAAGTCGCAAAGCACATAAAGTTTATTTTTTTATTTCCTTAACAGCCTCAACCAATTTAGGCAGAACCTTCATTGCATCTCCTACAATACCATACTGGGCAGCTTCAAAGATGGGAGCATCTTTGTCGGAGTTGATCGCAACAATATATTTTGAAGAGCTTATGCCGGCCAGGTGCTGTGTAGCTCCCGAGATTCCGACCGCAATATAAAGGTTTGGCGCAATGATCTTGCCTGTCTGGCCGGTATGCTCATCGTGAGGCCTCCATCCTTCATCTGAAACAGGACGTGAGCATGCCGTGGCGCCTCCGAGGAGGGATGCAAGCTCGACGATCGGAGCCCAGTTATCAGGTGATTTCATCCCTCTTCCGCCTGAAACAACAACTTCAGCATCGGTCAGAAGCATCTTGCCTGCCTGCTTTTTGACTTCTTTAACAGTTGTCTTCGCCGGCGCTGCAGTTACTGATAAATTCTCGACAACAGCTTTGTTTTCGGTTGCGGCAATATCGAATGAATTCTGTGAAAGTGTCAGGATTTTTACGTCTGACCTGATCACGGTTTTAGCGAATGCATTCCCGGAATACGCCCTTTTATAGACTGTAAAAGGATCGAGTGAAAGAGGCAGCCTGCTCACTCCGGAGCCAATGCCTGCTTTCAGCCTTACTGCAAGACGCGGAGCCACTGCTTTCCCGGTGTTGTTATTTGCAATCACCACTACCTTTGCATTTTCCTTTTGGGCCACTTCGGCAAGGGCTGCAGCATATGCCTGGTTATCGAGAACATTAAGCTCGCTGTTTGTAACGTTGATAACTTTACCTGCTCCATAGCCGCCAAGCTGCTCCAGCTCTGATTCTTCAACCTTTCCGATGGAGACTGCTGTAAGGCCGGTGCCCATCATTTTAGCTATTCCTGCGCCATATGACACGAGCTCCCAGGTTAGTTTCTTGAATTTGCCGTCCCAGTTTTCGGTATATACTAATACTGACATATTTCCTGATTTAAATTGTGTAACAGATCAAATTACCTTTGCTTCGTTTTGCAGAAGACTTATAAGCTGAGCGGCGTTATCCGCATCGATATACTTGCAGGCAGCCCTTGGTGCGGGCTTCTCGAGTGAGGCAACCGATGTAAGGGCGTCAGTTGAAACAGCTTCCATCACCTTCACCGGTTTGGTCCTTGCCATCATTATCCCTCTCATTGCAGCAATTCGCGGCTCTTTGGCAATGCCTTTCTGCACAATTGCAACAAAAGGCATAGGAACTGAAACGACTTCCTTTCCACCGTCAATTTCGCGGGTCATCACTGCCTGGCCGTTTTCTATCTTCAGCTCAGATACTGCGGAAACCGATGGGATCCCAAGAAATTCAGAGATCATTCCGCCTACTGCCGAGCCGTTGAAATCGCTAGATTCGATGCCGCACATGACGATATCGTAATTGTCTTTCTTCACAACTTCGGCAATCTGGGCAGCCACAAAATAGGCGTCGGATGACTCTGCATTCACTCTCACTGCATCGTCTGCGCCAATAGCGAGAGCTTTGCGGATGGTAGGTTCTGAAGTGGCAGGACCAACATGAACGACACTCACAGTTTTAGGGCCGCTTGCCGTATCATCTTTGAGTTCCAGTGCTCTCGTAAGGGAGAGTTCATCCCACGGATTGATAACCCACTGTACCCCTGTGGTATCAATAGAAGAGCCTCCCTCGGCAAATTTTATTTTTGTAGTTGTGTCCGGAACATTACTTATACAAACAAGGATTTTCATCTATATATTATTTAAATTATTGTATCCCAAGAACATGCATCTCAGGTTAGTTCTGTCGCAATTCAGTCAAGGCGGCAAATATAATAATTTATGATTCACAAACAAATCAGTAAAAGTGCTTAGTAATAGTCAGTTCGAAAAAGGACAGGCAGGTAAAATGTTGGATTTCTAAGATTTAATTATGCATTTATATTGAGTTTAAATAAGCGGTCGAAGAAAAAGGATAATCTGCCTGAAAGTTTTCTTGTTAATGAACCCTGCCATTAACCACGATCATACACGAGGCTGTATCAAAAGCCCCTTCCCTTAAAAAGACAAAGAGTCAGAGGATCCGGGATTAGGCAATCCCGATTTTAAAAAGTATTTTTGCGCGTTTAAAATTCAGGCTCTTGGATTCAAGGTTCAGAACATATTTCGCCATATCATTATCGATGATATTCTGGGCATTTTCCTTTATCTGGTACAAGGAGGCAAATGAAGCTTTGTACCCGATCACAATAGTTTTTTTAAGGCTTGTTTTTGCAATGCTGCTGATGACAGCTTTTGTGTTTCTTACGAAAAGGTCCAGGAAAATTGAAAAGAAGGACAGAAAGCTGTTTCTTATGCTGGCTGTTTTTGAACCATTCCTTTATTTTATCGGCGAAAGCTTCGGGCTGACGTATGTGTCTGCCACGGTCGGTTCCGTACTGATATCGACCATACCGGTCTTTGCCACCATAGCTGCCTGGATAATTTTCCGCGAAAGGCTGAAAGCTGTCAACTATGCTGGCATACTCATATCATTCATCGGCGTTATTGTATTTATATCCAACAAGGACGGAAGCCTTTCATTCAACGTAAAAGGTCTCCTGCTTCTTTGCCTGGCGGTTTTTTCAGCAGTCGGATACAATCTTACCCTCAGCCGGCTGGTGGGAAAGTACAGCCCTTTCTTCATTGTAATGATACAAAACCTGATTGGAAGCATCCTGTTCTTTCCATTATTTCTTATACTCGATGCCGGTCATTTTTTCACAATGCAGCTGAATGTGAAAATGTTTATACCCGTACTTGAGCTTTCAGTCTTTGCTTCTTGCGGGGCCTTTATATTGTTTGCCTATGGAGTGAGCAGGATGGGAGTGACTAAAGCAAATGTTTTCACCAACACGATCCCGCTTTTCACTGCCCTGTTTGCTTTCTTTATTCTCGGGGAGAAGCTTTCGGTCCGGAATGTGACAGGAATGATAATAGTTGTAACAGGGATCTTCATGTCGCAACTGAACGGCAGGCATAAGAAAGCGACCGAGGAAGCGCTTGTGCTTACGGGGAAAACAGCCTGAAGTCCAATTCCCTGAATTATTTATCTTTGACCAGGAAATGATGTCTATGAATAAGGTTTTCCTCCTGATTTTACTCGGCCTTTACCAATTTTCATCTTCAGCGCAGACAGGAGGAGACCATGTTTATGAATTCCTTAACCTCACCCATTCAGGCCTTGTAACATCCCTTGGAGGATCAAATGTATCTATAACAGGAGATAACCTCAATCTTTCATATCATAATCCAGCACTGCTGAGCTCATCTATGGACAGGGCACTGGCACTGGATTATGTGAACTATTTTGCAGGAATAAATTATGGCCAGGCAATGTATTCGAGGTCATTTGGCAACACAGGTAATTTTTCAGCAGGCATTACATACCTTAGTTATGGTTCCTTCACTGAAGCGAGTCCGGCAGGAGTGATAACGGGAAGCTTTTCAGCATCTGAATACGCAATGTCTTTTATCTGGTCGCGGAATATAGATTCACTCCTGAGCATAGGCATTGATTTCAAGCCGGTGCTTTCACATCTTGATGAATACACTTCCCTGGGTTTCGCTTTTGACCTTGGCCTGTCCTGGCATGACAGGAACAACAGGTTTTCTGCAGGTTTTGTCATAAGAAATGCCGGATTGGAACTGACAACCTATGCCGGCGAACAGCGAGAGAAGCTTCCGTTTGAATTAATGGCCGGAGCTTCTTACAGGCTCCCATATGCACCTTTGCGATTCTCGATGACATTGCGCCACCTCGAAAGATATGAGCTTTCAAATGAATCGACCGAGCCGGGTACAGGAACTACGGAAGGGGCCAACGACAATAAATTCATCGACAACACGCTGCGTCATATCATACCGGGAGTGGAGCTTATTCCCCACAGGAACTTTTATCTTAGCGCCGGCTATAATATTCAAAGAAGGAAAGAGATGCAGGTTCTTTCGCGAGGATCAGCGGCAGGGTTCACCTGGGGCTTCGGCATAAATACGACAATTATGAATATAGAATTCGGAAGGGCAATTTACCATTTAGCCGGTGCCACAACAAACATTTCACTTATTTTAAGGACCGACAGGTTTTACAGGAAGGATCATTAAAACTTATGGAAAAAAAACTCATAATTGCCATAGACGGATATTCATCATGCGGCAAAAGCACCTTCGCAAAAGCGATAGCGAAGGATCAGAATTACCTTTATATAGACAGCGGCGCCATGTACAGGGCTGTGACGCTGTATTGCCTGAGGAGAAATTTTATCGGGAGCGATTCCATATACCTTGCCGGCATAGTTTCTGAGCTGGAGAATATTCATATTGATTTCGTTTTCAATCCCGACCTGGCTGAATATGAGACTTATCTCAACTCCGAGAATGTTGAGAGTGAAATCCGGAACATGGAGGTAACCTCCTACGTAAGCCGGATCAGCCAGATCCCTGAAGTAAGGGCGAGGCTTGTTCAGCTTCAGAGGCAGATCGGCATATTCAAAGGTATCGTTATGGACGGGCGTGATATCGGTACAGTCGTATTCCCCGATGCCGATATTAAAATATTCATGACGGCCTCGGTCGACATAAGGGCAAAAAGAAGGTATGATGAACTTAAGGCCAAAGGTATTGTTGCTGATTTTGAGGAAGTGAAGAATGGCATCATGGCAAGGGACATCGCCGATGAGAACAGGGATATCAGTCCCCTGAGGCGGGCAGATGATGCCGTTGTTCTTGATAACAGCAGAATGACAGTCCAGCAGCAGATGGCCTGGATAAAGGATATTATAGCAAACAAAAAGAAATGCTGGTAGAGACAGACAGTCACTCGGGTTTTTGTTTTGGTGTAAGGAATGCAGTTGAAATAGCCGAGGATGCCCTTATTAAGGGAGAGCAGGTATTTTCGCTGGGGCCAATCGTTCACAATGACCGTGAAGTTGAAAGGCTTTCTTCACTCGGGCTTGTCACAATAGATCACGAAGGTTTCAGAAAGCTTAAGAACTGCAAAGTTCTCATCAGGGCACACGGTGAGCCACCGGAGACTTACCAGATGGCCAGGCAGAATAATATAGAAATAATCGAGGCCACATGCCCCATCGTAAGAAAGCTTCAGTCAAGGATAAGACAGATCTGGGACAGCGTGAAGGAAGGAAAGGGGCAGGTAGTTATTTTCGGGAAACCGGGCCATGCAGAAGTTGTCGGGTTGCTCGGGCAGATCAATAATGAGGGTTCGCTTCTCACAAAACCAGTTGAAGCTGATAAGCTTGACATAACAGTTCCCGTGTACCTCTTTTCACAGACGACCATGAGCGTAAAGGATTACATGGAGCTTGCGGAAGCAATAAAGGAAAGGATGGAAGGAGCAGGCATTGATCCCGACAAGAACCTCATCGTTCACAAAACAATCTGCGGACAGGTCTCCAACAGGGAACCTCATCTTATGGTTTTTGCAAGAAAACATGATATTGTAGTGTTTGTAAGCGGCAAGGAAAGCTCCAATGGAAAGATGCTGTATTCCGTCTGCAGGAGCGTAAATCCTGAAACATATTTCATTTCATCTCCCGATGAAGTTGATCCCTCATGGTTCACAGGCAAGGAATCGGTAGGTGTGTGCGGGGCCACCTCGACACCTAAATGGCTGATAGAGAAAACCGCGGAGGCAATAAAGAAAATAAAGATCTGAACTTAAGTTACACAGAGGTACACAGATGAGTTACACAAAGGTGTAATTTTTCAACTCTGTGCCGCCTCTTCGGCAAGCCTTCGGCGGCCGAAGGGTCCTCAGTGGTTCTCTGTGTAACCTTTTTTGTTATTTTTGCAGCATTAAAAATTGACCTATGCCTTCAAAAGTCTTTTTTACCGACCTTCACTCAACAGCCTCGAACAATCTTCTGAAAAAACTCAATACCCTTGTGACCAGGGCTGGGATCGATACGATCGATGTCGAAAAGAAGCTTGTAGCAATAAAGATCCATTTCGGAGAACCGGGGAACCTTGCTTACCTGAGGCCGAATTTTGCAGCTGTCATTATCAGGATGCTCAGGAAAAAGGAAGCAATACCATTCCTTACCGACTGCAACACACTTTATTCGGGGAGAAGGTCAAATGGTCCGAATCATCTCGAGGCAGCATTTGAGAACGGTTATAACCCGCTTACCACAGGATGCCCGGTAATCATTGCGGACGGCATAAAAGGGACTGAATACAGGGAGGTTGAGATAAACAAGGAGCTTTGTGCATCGGCAAAAATCGGAAGCGCCATTGCAGATTCTGATGTCATCATTTCGATGAATCATTTCAAAGGCCATGAAATAAGCGGTTTTGGGGGCGCTCTTAAGAACCTTGGAATGGGTTGTGCATCCGTCGGAGGCAAGTTGTTCCTCCATTCAGGTGAGTCTCCGGAAATTTTTGAGGAAAATTGTACAGGCTGCAGAATCTGCGAGAGGAGTTGTGCCCACCAGGCTGTAATGGTTGGTGATGACAGGAAGGCGCACATTGACTATGTCAGGTGCATAGGTTGCGGTCAGTGTATCGCTGTTTGCCAGTACGATGCTGCGAGGCCCTCATCCGACAGCTCATCAGAGGTCGTGAACCGGAGGATTGCAGAATATGCCTATGCCGCCATTAGGGACAAGCCTGATTTCCACATCAACTTCATTATGGATGTGTCACCGAACTGCGATTGCTGGAATTTCAATGATTTCCCGCTTGTGCCGAACATCGGCATGGCCGCATCATTCGACCCGGTCGCACTCGATATGGCATGTGTCGACTTGGTCAAAGCTGCACCCGCACTGCCAGGCAGCAGCATTCACTCCGGCGGTAATTCACTTGAGGGTCACGACAAATTCCACACCATGCATCCGCAGACGAACTGGATGGCCGGACTGGAGCATGCAGAGAAGATAGGGCTGGGGACAAGGGAATATGAGATAGTAAAGATATAGTTCAAAGGTTCAAGGTTTAAGGTTTCACGCAAAGTCGCATTGTCGCAAAGTCGCAAAGTCGCATTGTCGCAATGTCGCATTGTCGCAAAGTCGCATTGTCGCAAAGTCGCAGAGTCGCCTTCTCGCAGCCTCGGATTCACTTAACCTTTCATTTCCCGCCAATAATTTCTACATTTGTTTCTTTAACTCCCTGTGATGAATGCCAAGGTAAAAGTTGCGCGATTATCCATTCTGTCAAATACCACGCTTATTATTCTCAAACTCGTGGTAGGCCTGCTGAGCGGTTCAGTGAGCATCATTTCCGAAGCGATACATTCATCGATGGACCTTGTGGCAGCATCGATTGCTTACTTCTCGGTAAGGGTGTCAGATAATCCTCCCGATTCAAGGCACCCTTACGGTCATGGCAAAATTGAAAACATTTCAGGCGTAATCGAAGCGCTCCTGATCTTCATTGCTGCCGGATGGATCATTATTGAAGCTGTAAAAAAGATTACAGGTGGCAGAATAGAGCTTGAATCCATCGGACTGGGAGTTATTGTCATGCTTTTTGCATCCGTCGTGAACACTCTTGTTTCGATGAGACTGTACAAGGTTGCACGTGAAACCAATTCCGTTGCTCTTGAAGCTGATGCACTCCATCTGAAGACTGATGTCTACACATCACTCGGTGTAGCAATCGGACTGGGACTGATAATTCTTACAAAAAGAAGCTGGCTCGACCCGGTGGTGGCGATGATCGTTGCTTTGTTCATAATCTATGAATCCGTGAACCTGCTTACAAAGGCTTTCAGCCCGCTGATGGACGTAGCCTGGAAAGAAAATGAAATTGCAAATCTTGAAGATACCCTGAAGCTGATGAGAGTCAACTATCATGAGCTGAGAACAAGGATTGCCGGCAACTACAGGTTTATTGACCTTCATATAGAAATTCCTGCAGATGTCTCAGTCGGAAATGCACACAAATACTGTGATGAGATAGAAAACGAGCTGAAAAACAGGTACCAGAACCTGAATATCACAATTCATGTTGAACCTGCGGGTGAAACTATTCAGGGCTGAAATTTATCAGCAAGGTGATTTTCTGATTTTTTCATTCTTTCCCTCAGGACAGGTACCAGCTCCTCCCCTTTCAGTTTAAATTTTTCAGGATTCCCGGGATTTACAAGGTACACTGACGAACCTGCCTCAAGACCTTTCTCAATTATTATATTTTTTTCATTTGATTCCCCCGGAACCACAATCTGGCGAACGCCATTTTTTCTGTAAACAAAAGGTATGCTGTCTATTCCGGCCTGAACACATTCGATCGGCACATAAACAGCGTTCTTTATACTTTTTATCGTTATTTTATTCCCGGTAGTCATGGAGGGCCTCAAAGCAGGGTCGTTGTCCGAGAGCCTCACCTGCACCTCGAACATCTTGTCGTTTGAATTCGGCAGCTTCTCTCCGATATTGGCAACAAAGGATACATTTCCCCTGTACATTTTTTTAGGGAATGCATCAATTGAAATATCTACAGGCAGGCCGGGCTTCACCTTGCTTATTTCGATTTCGCTCACATAAACCTTGGAGAGCATCGAGGTAAGATCCGGTAATGTTGCCACAACCCTGTCCATAGGATCAATAAAGGACCCTGCTTTTCTTTTATTGCCTCTCCTTTCCCTTTTGTATATCACCATTCCGTCGCCGGGAGCTGTTATAGTGAATCCTGCAAGCAAATTCTCAAGATCATTTTTTCTTTTCTCAATCCGGGAGATCCAATACTTCATATTGTAAATATCAGTATTCATCTGTGCCAGCCTGCGGGTGTAATTCCTGGAAATCTGATCCAGTATCCTTTTTGACTGTTCCACGTTTATTTCAGCCTGTCTTATAACAGTAGGAGGTTCAAATTTGGAATTCTGGAAGGTCAGCTCTCTTTCAAGAACACTATAACGCTGGTTTTTTATCTGGTCCCTCAGACCATTGAGCTGAACAGCCGTGTCCAGGATACGCATTTGCAGATCATTGTTCATCTGGGTAAGCCTGTCATTTACATCTTTCAGCATGTTTGAATATTCCGTGCGGTCAAGGGTGGCTATGTAGTCACCTTTTCTCACTATTGTTCCTTCAGGAATAAGATCCTTGATTTCAATCCTTGATGAATGGAAGTCCATTCCCGCAGCCATTTCAGGAGCTTTAATATCGATCGATCTTTCAGGGATCAGCTCCCCTGCTGCTGTTACGGTAATCTCAAAATCCCCGCTCACAGCTTCAGCGAAAAGATCATCGGCTGGCTTTTTCGAAGCGATGCTATTGAAAAGAAATAATATAAAAAACGCTGCAAAAACGCAGGCAGTGATTATCAAAGGCTTTTTCATAATAAACTGAACAGGCTCATTAATCCCGATCTTTGCAAAAATATCAAAATACAATATTGACGCTAATAAATTAACATTCATTAACATAAGAAAAAGACGGGAGACGGGAGACGTAGACGGAAGACGGATCAAATCCGAAATCAAAAATCCGAAATCCGAAATCGAAAATAAATTATCTTTATGTTTCTAAAAACATAGACCATGTCGTTAACTGAAAAAATTTCAAGTGATCTCATTGCTGCTATGAAAGCAAAGGACAAAGATACTCTTGAGGCAATTCGGGCTGCAAAGACAGCATTTACTCTCGCAAAAGCTGAGAAAGGTGCAGATTCAACGCTTACCCCGGATGAAGAGCTCAAAATCATCCAAAAACTTGTAAAGCAGAGGAGGGAATCAGCTGAAATATATAAAACACAGAACAGGATGGATCTTTACCAAAAGGAAGTCGTGGAAGCCGACGTGCTTGAGAAATACCTTCCTGCAAAGATGACTGAGGAGGAGCTTACCAAAATTCTTAAGGACATCATTGCACGCGTGGGTGCAAAAGCGCCCTCCGACATGGGTAAAGTCATGGGTATTGCAACAAAGGAGCTTGCCGGTAAAGCAGACGGCAGGGAAATCTCAGCCAAAGTTAAACAGCTCCTGGGATCCTGAACCTTAAACAGTCTTGAACATGAAAATAACGAGAAGTAAATTTATCGCCCTCGCGATAATATTTTTATTCCTTTGCTCCTGCAAATCCGAGTTCTCCTTTATCCAGGTAAGCGATCCGCAATTCGGATTCATAAGCGACAATAAAGGTTATGCTGAAGAAACAAGCCTTTATGAAAAAACAGTGGAAAAAATAAATGAGCTCAGACCTGTGTTTGTGGTAATCACCGGTGACCTGGTAAATAACAGGACGAACAAAGCTCAATGGGATGAATTCAGGAGGATCACTTCAAAAATAAAGCCCAGGGTTTACATTGTTCCCGGCAACCACGATCTGGGGCACGAACTGACAGAGGCTGACCTTAAAGAATTTGATGAGATGTTCGGGACCGACAGGTTTGCCATCGGGTACAGGAAAAGCAGGTTCATCGGCATAAATTCCAATCTGATCAAATCGGAAGTCCCTGTGCTTGAAAATGAGCAGCTGCAATGGCTTCAACAACAGCTTGCAGCTGCGAAGGGGTCAGATCATATACTGATTTTCTGTCATCACCCTTTCTTCATAAAAGATCCGGCCGAGCCGGAGCAGTACTTCAATATAAAACCCGAAACAAGAGCAAGGTACCTGGCATTGTTTGAACAGAGCGGTGTGGATGCCATCTTCGCTGGCCACCTGCATAAAAATGCAGAAGCTTCATACGATAACATCCTCATGATCACCACTTCATCAATAGGAAAGCAGCTGGGAAGTGACAAACCAGGCTTCAGGCTGGTTACTATAAAAAAGGATAAAATCGAACACAAGTATATCCCTGTAGAAGAGTGAAATGCGGATTTTCCCTGGTGTTTCTTAGTGAAAACCTTTAAGGATCGCCTCTCCCGTTGAGAAGGCCGAAAGGGGTTACAGGTACTTTCCGAGATCTCCTGAAAATAAAACTTTCAGAAAATCGATGTTGTACCACATTTTAGCATAGAAATAAAAAAGTGCAATAATTGCCACGAGAAAGGCAGAAAACAGCCCGACATACTTCCCACCCACACTTTTGCCTGTCTTTATGAATTTCGTGGAGATCTTTTTCACCCACTCTTCCATTTTCGTAAATAATGGATAAAAAATAAGTACAATCACGCCCATGCCGATGAAGGTGAATGCCACAGGCCTCATGTGATGCCGGTATGTGGTGAGGTAATTGCTTACTGCAGTAGTGAGGAGATTAGCCGTAAGGATTGTGAGGGTGATCACAAAAAAGCGGAAGAGAAACTTGTACATCTTAAAAAAATTTGCCGTAAAGATAAATTTTAAGTAACAAAACAATCAAAACCCTTTTTAACGCAAAGAACGCAAATTGAAGACGCAGAGAACGCAATGTTTCCCATATCTATTTATTGTGCCCTTTGCCTAATTTCTCTGCGTCCTTTGCGTTTAATTTTTCCTTTTCGTCTCACACCTCTCGCCATTTGCTTTAAATTTTGGCATGGATTATGCATTTATATACCCGAAGAGATGATTCTTCACAAAAACTCAAAGTCATGAAAAAATTATTACTCACCCCGGTTTTCGCACTCCTGATAATGGCAGGGTCTGCATTGAAGGCACAGGACCGTGCGGATGATTACCTTGGCCTGCCCGGAGACAACCTTAATCTTTATGCTGTAATGAATCTCTTCCAGGAAAGCAAAACCATTGAAGAATTCGAAAGGAAGCTCAATGAAGAAGATTCAAGAATAAATAACCTCGATCTGAATAACGATGGTTACGTCGATTACATAAATGTTACAGATCATGCCGACGGCAACGTCCACACAATAGTACTTC
>DATGWQ010000005.1:0-7074 GCA_035299385.1 Bacteroidales bacterium
AAAATCCAGATGTTCAACGAAGGCGGTGAAATGAAGATATTCGAGGCAATCGGTTCCAATGCTGTTTTTTACGGACAGGTGCTGCTCGGAAGCCTTAAGCCGAGGCTGATGTACATGACAACCTACCAGGATATGAAAACCCATGATGAGAAATGGAACGCCTTCAGGAACCATCCTGAATGGAAAAGGCTCTCATCTATGGATGAATACAAGAACACTACTTCAAAAACCAAGGCATTCCTGCTTCATCCGACAGATTATTCGGACTTCTAGGAGTAAAAAACCTATCTATATTATTAGTTCCTTTCCGACAACTTGTCGAAAAGGATTCGGGCTTAGCAAACACACTTATTAACAGTGTGTTTGCTATTTTTTTATAGCATATTTCCTGCATTTGAACATGTATTTCCTTTTTTGAAAAATGTTAAAAAAACGTAAAAAAACAAAGATTAAAATTTGTTAAAAGCTTTCTCTTTCTTTATTTTTGAAAATATGGAGAAAAAAAGCAACATGATTGAAAGGAAAAATAAGATCTCCCTGGCTTTAAAAACGCATGTTCAATGATAAGCAAAATGCCCTGCCTGCAACAAGCGGGGATAACCTCAACATTGTGACCTGTTGAATAAACCTAACCAAAAACTCAATTATGAAAAGAAAATGCTATTTATGGGTACTCTCAACCCTGAAGAGACTGATCGTCGAATTAAAACTGGCATTCCTGATTATTGTTGTCAGTTCTTTAAATGTTCTTACTGCTCCTGCGGAGATTTCAGACCTGGATACAGATTTTCAGAAGCAGGTTGTCATTACGGGGACAGTCACAGATGTCTCTACAGGTGAAGCCTTGCCAGGAGTCAATATCCAGGTAAAAGGAACGAATACAGGAGCTATAACTGACGGTAATGGCAAGTATACAATTGCTTTTATTTCGGATCAGAGTTCAATTCTGGTATTTTCATTCATAGGTTATGTGAAGCAGGAAGTACCTGTTACCGACAGGACAACTATTAATCTTGCCCTGACAAGCGATTTGACAAATCTTAACGAAGTTGTGGTTGTAGGTTATGGCACACAGAAGAAAGTAAATGTAATCGGATCTGTGTCGCAGATCACTTCAGAAAAAATAGAGAACCGTCCTGTAACCATGTTGTCTAATGCTCTCACAGGACAAATGTCAGGGGTAACCGTTATTCAGAGGTCAGGTCAGCCGGGCTTCTCGGAAGGCACTCTGCGGGTGAGAGGAGTTGGTTCATTTGGAGCCAGTCCCGATGCCCTGATCCTTATTGATGGCATTCCCGGAACAATGAATAATATCAATCCAAATGATATTGAATCAATCTCAGTGCTGAAGGACGCTTCTTCAGCCGCTATTTACGGGGCGAGGGCTGCAAACGGAGTTGTGCTGATTACAACCAGGAGAGGAAAAGAAGATAAGATCAGTGTAAATTATAACGGATACATAGGTGTTTCCAATCCCACGGAATATCCTGAGCTTGCTACTTCATGGGAATATGCTGAAATGTTCAATATCGCAAACGGTTATGAAGTATATTCGGCAGATCAAATTGCCAGGTACAGGGCACAGGATGACCCCGACAATTATCCAAACACTAATTTTCTGAAGGAGACAATTTCACGGTCCGGCCTCCAGCGGGGAAATGACATATCCATAACCGGCGGTCAGAATTCAAATAAATATTTCCTCTCCGTAGGTAACCTTTATGAAAGAGGAGTTGTGGTCAATAATGATTACAACCGTTACAATTTCAGGCTCAACCTTGAAAATCAGCTTAGTCCTAACTTGAAAATGTCTACAAAATTGTCAGGTTTATTAGACAAAGCGAATGAGCCAACGGAAACTGCCAACAAAGGCGGCGATGGAGTCGCCAATATTCTTGAATATGGAAGCCGCTATCCTGCAATTCATCTGGGACGGGCTTCGAATGGAGATTTCGGCCCGGGCCCCGAAAACGGGGGAACACCGGTATCGTGGCTTGAATCAGCCGGTTATTGGAAACATAATAATACAAGAACCTCTGTTAAAGTAAACCTCGACTGGAATCCATTTGAAAAATTAACGCTTTCAGCAATTGGCGGTTATAATTTCGGTCTTGCGGACAGCAGGCAATATGCAGCTTCACAGAGAATAAACAAAGACATTTACCTTCCTCTTTCGTTTCTGAACCAGGACAGGAATAAAACAATTTATACGACAATGCAATTCCTTGCAGAATATAAGATTGATTCTGAAGTTCATGATTTCAATATTCTTGCAGGTTACTCGTTCGAAGACCAGGTAACCGAATTGATGCACGGGAACAGGATCAACTTTGCGAGTAACGATTACACTGTAATGGATATGGGTAGTGTTCAGAACCAGCAGGTTAGCGGAACAGATTCGGAATGGGCAATTCAATCGCTCTTCGGCCGTCTGAATTATCAATACAGCAATAAGTATTTATTTGAATCTACCGTCAGGTATGATGGATCTTCGCGTTTCCCTGCCAACAACAAGTATGCTTTGTTCCCTTCATTTGCCCTGGGGTGGAAGGTAACAGGTGAAGATTTTTTCAGGGAAGCTGTTCCATGGGTTTCGAATCTGAAGTTCAAGACATCATGGGGAATTTTAGGAAACCAGGATATCGGCAACTACCCGTACCAGTCGACCCTGGCCGGTGAAAGAGATTATCCGTTCGGAACCGGAATTTCCACTGGCGCGGCATACAGGACCTACAAAGATCCCACGATACACTGGGAATCGACCAATACAACTGATTTTGGTCTTGAATCCGCCTACTTTAAAGGTAAACTGACATTCAATGCCAATTACTTCTACAGGCATACATACGATATATTATACAAACCTACAGCCAGCATCAGTGGTGTCCTGGGGGTGGGTATAAGCGAAGTCAACACCGGCGAGGTTACCAACACAGGCTGGGAGTTTGAACTGGGGCACCAGAATGATATCGGAAATTTTCACTACCAGGTACTGGGACTGTTTTCAATAATAAATAACAAGGTAACCACACTTGGGGTGGGGAATGTAAATCAACCTAACGGACTGGTAGGAAACGGCACTAATCTTTTTATAGGATATCCGATGGAGATGTATTACGGATATAAGACTGATGGTGTTTTTCTCACTGATGATGAAGTTGCTGAATGGGCAGATCAGAAGAAAATAAATCCAGCTTCAAAAGCCGGAGATTTTCGTTATGTCGATCTGAACGGTCCTGAAGGTGTTCCTGATGGAGTCGTTGATCCGACCTACGACAAAGCTTATCTTGGATCGACTATTCCAAAATATACATTCTCACTGAATCTTTCAGCAGGGTATAAGAATATCGACTTTTCGGCACTATTACAGGGCGTGACAGGAGTGAGCGGACTCATGGAAAGATATGTCGGACTGGCCTTTTTTAACCAGGGTACAATAGAAAAATGGCAAATGGAAGGCCGTTTCAATCCGGACAATCCTGTCCGGTATCCTGAATATCCCCGTCTGGAGGTTGTTACCAATTCTCTTACCCCGAATACAATACTTAATGATTTTTGGGTACTCGATGCATCATACATCAGGCTTAAAAGCATTCAGCTTGGATACACTCTTCCACAATCAGTGCTGAATAAAATTCGTATTGATCATATTCGTTTCTACTGCAGTGCAGAAAATCTGTTTTCGCTGAATAATTATCGCAAAGGATGGGATCCTGAAATGAATGTAAGTGGCGCTTTTTACCCGATTCTTTCAACGGTAACTGTTGGTGTAAATGTTAAGTTCTGATTCATTATATAAATTATATGAAAATGAAAACAACAAAGGAAATACAACATATACTGGCACTATTTTTTGGTGCGCTTTTGCTGGTGGGCGCAAGTTCATGCGGAGAAAAACTCGATTTGAATCCCAAGAATCAATTTGCCAAGGATGCCTTCTGGACAAATGAAGTAAATGCAATGATCGCATTAACAGGTGTTTACCGTGGTAATATCAATTATGGAACACAGACCAATCCATCTGATTGGTGGACCTATGCCGGATTGGTGTTATTTGAACATACAACCGATAATGCATTTGACAGGAGAGGAAAAAATGCAGCTCAGAACAGGATAACAAACGGGACTCTTCTGCCCAGCAATGATGTGATTGGTACTTACTGGAAAGGTTCATACGTAAGGATAGCTGCATGCAATAACTTCCTTGAAAACATCGGGAAAGTCAATATGGATGTTTCCAAGATCAACAGGATGTCAGCTGAGGCCAGGTTTATTCGTGCCTGCCAGTATTTTTATCTTTCACAGTTCTGGGGATCGGTTCCTCTTGTAACAAAAACTCTTACGCCTGAAGAGGCTAATACCGTAACAAAAACATCAAAGGCCGACATTATCAGTTTTGTCATTACGGAATTTGCAGCAGCTGCTGCTGATCTGCCTCTCTACAAAGATATTCCTGCATCTGAATTCGGTCGTGCCTCAAAACAGGCTGCCCTGGCATTCCTCGGGCGAATTTACCTTTCCGAAAAACGATTTGCTGATGCATCTGCTGCTTACAAGCAGATCATTGACTTTGGAGATAATATTATTGATCCTGATTATGGAAGCATTTTTTCGACCAAAAATGAAACCAGCGCTGAAAACATTTTCAGCGTGGTCTATGCTGAAACATTAGCGGGGAATGGCCTTACCCAGCACGGACTTCCGGCAGTCAAAGGTGGCTGGCACCTGATAAATCCCCTGGAAAGCCTTGCCACTCAGTATGATTTTATCGACGGAACGCCTTTTTCTTATTCAGATGTTCGTTTCAATCAAAAAAACATGGCAGCCAACCGTGATCCCCGTTTTGCTGCTACCTTCCTTTGGGATGGCTGCACATTCGGAGGCAAAATTTACGATTGCCACCCAGATCACGCCACATCCGTCGACCAGCTGACCTATTCCAAGCAGGCAACCAGGACTGGTTATGGATTGCGTAAGTTTTTTGATGAAAATTTCAGCGGAGACCTGGTAAATGGTTATGGAGGCAATCTCCCTATTATCAGGTATGCTGAGGTCCTGCTTAGCTATCTTGAAGCTGAACTTGAAGGAGGCAAACCAATAACACAGGATTTGCTGAATGCGACAATAAATAAAATCAGGGGCAGGGCTTCAGTCAACATGCCTGCGATTACTGTTACCGATCCTGCGTTACTCCGCCCCATACTCAGGAAAGAACGCCGTGTTGAGTTAGCTCTCGAAGGTATCCGTTACTGGGATTTGCTTCGCTGGGGAATTCTGGGTACAACCATGCAGGGAGATTTCTGGGGAGCCTCATTCAAAGATGCAAAGAAAACAGGTTCAAAAGTTGATCCTACGGGAAACAAGAGATGGTGGGTCGACAATAAGGCATTCCGGATCGGAACAGATGAAGTATGGCCTATTCCAGAGTCGGAGACCAATATTAATCCGGGTCTGTTGAAGTAAATTATTACATTAACCCTTTGACAACACAGGTGATGCCCGGAAGCCTAAGGCCGGGCATCATCTGTATTACTTTAATACATCAAACGCTTCTATGAAAATGAATGCCAGACCAGTATTTGAGAAACTTGCTTTGATCGCCATAGTCTTATTCACAGCATGTTCTTTTTCATCAACGACGGATGATCACCCCAGGCTTATTATAACCCGTCATAATATCGATGATTATAAAAGCAAGTCCAAAGGCACACACCGGCAACTTTATGATCTGGCAATCAGGAAGGCAGATGAATTCAGTAAAAGAGAACCACCCAGGCCACAGAATGCTGCCAATACATACCGCGAAATTGGTGAGACTATGCCATCGCTCGGACTGGCTTACCTGCTGACCGGGGATAAGAAGTACCTCTCGGCAGCTGAAAAATGGATCAATGTTCTGCTTGATGTGCCTTCCTGGGATGGCAGCCAGAATCTTGGCCGTAGCGCATGGGTCACCGGAACAGGCCAGTTGTATGATTGGTTGTACGATGATTTAAATAAAGATCTGAAAGAAAGGATGTTAACCCGCCTGAAAAGCGAAGCGGAAATCATACAGAAGACGGCTGCAAAAACAAGGGCTCTCAGCAACCACCTGTTAATCGAAACATCCGCATTAGGTACGGTGGGGCTGATCCTCCCAGGGGATGATCCCATGCGGGACACTTTCTTAAAGCAGGCGACTCAATGGACAGAGTACATCATCAGCAATGCACCCCTTGATGGTTCATGGGGGGAGGGAGTGCAGTATTGGGAGTATGGGTTAGGCTATTTCCTGAGATTCCTTGAGGGAGCTTCGACGGCAGGATACCATGATTACTTTAATAGTTATGACTGGCTTAAGAAGACGGGAAGATTTCCTTTGCATTTCTCGGTACCTGATAACCTTACGCGTGTAATTAATTTCGGTGACTGCGGATCGGACAGGTACATACCTGCCTTTTTACTTTACCTGCCCGCAGGCAAGTACCGGGATGGTGTATTGCAGGATTATGCATTAAAGATCCAGGCAGCAGAACCGCATAAATTTTCGTGGCTCGATTTCCTTACTTATGACCCTTCGCTGGAGCCGGTCGATTACAGAACGGTCGAGAATGAATTTTTTCATTTCGAAGACAATGGTTATGTGACCATGCGCAGCAGCTGGAAAGAAGATGCCACGCTTATTGGTTTCCGTTGTGGCCCCGCGCCCGGCCATGCAAATCAGGCGAAACCCGAAAGAATGATAAACGAAGGCTACGGGCCCGGTCATCAGCATCCTGATATAAATACTTTTGTCGTATATTCAAATGGCACGTGGCTGGCAATCGATCCCGGGTACGTTTATCTGAAAGAAACCCGTAATTATAATACCGTACTGGTTAACGGGAAAGGTCAGGCAGGCGCAGGAAGCCAGTGGCTGGATTACAGGGAATTCGAAAAACGGGAACCTGCACCAAAGATAACTCTTGCCGAGACGACTTCTGACTATGATTATGTTATAGGTGATGCGGGGAATATCTATGTCGATGAAGCCGGGCTTGAATTTTTTGAAAGGCAGATTATGTTCCTCAAACCGGATGTAATAATAATTGCTGA
>DATGWQ010000006.1:0-58126 GCA_035299385.1 Bacteroidales bacterium
GTCATGGCAAACAGGATAATACCTGTCAGCAACAGGAAAGGGAAAGTCTGGATAAGCAGTATGCCTCCAAGGATCACCCAGGTAACCCATTTTGATGCAAATGTCACAACAGGCACTAGCTTTGACCTGAATCCAAGCCATGCATATGCCGAGGCATGCTGAACAGCGTGACCGGTCTCGTGCGCGGCAACAGCAGCAGCAGCAATACTGCGTCCGTTGTAAACACCCTGGCTAAGGTTTATAGTCTTATTCTGAGGATTATAATGGTCTGTGAGCTGTCCCTGTACGCTCTCAACCTTTACGTCATATATGCCGTTTGCCTGGAGCATCCTTTCGGCAACTTCCTTACCCGACATTCCGTTATCCAGAGGAATTTTCGAGTATTTCGTGAATTTATATTTCAGGGTCTGGCTTACCACCAGGCTCAGTATCATGAATCCGATGAAGAAAATCCACATTGTCATTTTTCGTATCCTCCAATTTTATTTAACAATTACTGCAAAAATTTTGCCATTATTCAGGATTGGCCATTTTGTCATATGACAAAGGTACTGTTTTAGGAAAAAATTAACAAACTCATTGTTTATCTTTGAAGTATGATCAGATTTCTTAGAGAAGCCCTCGTGTTCATACTTTCGGTGCCGGTGCATATTTACAGGTACACATTGTCGCATTGGCTCGGGAGCGCATGCAGGCACGTTCCCACATGTTCCAGATACATGCTCGATGCTTTGAGAATTCATGGTCCGTTCAGGGGCCTGGCGATGGGCACAGGTAGGATACTGCGGTGCCGTCCCGGGGGTACGCACGGATATGATCCGGTACCGCTTATCAGGTTTAAGCGATACAGACCGGTTTATTCGATTTTCCACAGGTGGGAGAGGGAGAACAGGCTGAAGAGATAATTTCGGATTGCGGATTTTGGATTTCGGATTTAAATCCGCAATCGACAATCCGAAATCCGTAATTCCTAAAACCCAAGTTCCTCTTTCAGCAGCTTATAACCGTTTCTGCTCACCGGCAATTTGTCTCCCGAATTCAGAACGGCCACATGGTTGTCTTTTCCGTAAGGCTCTATTTTTTTGAGTTCACCGACATTCACGATGTATGACCTGTGAATTCTTACAAAATCCTTTCCCGGAAGATTGTCCTCGCAGAATTTCATCGTTTGCTGCTTCAGAGCCTTGCCATTGGAATGATAGATCATCACATAATCGTCCTGAGCCTCTATGTATCTTATTTCCTCGACCGGTATGAGATTGATTGAATTGCCTTTCCTTACAACAAACCTGTTTACAGACGGGGCATTTTCAGGTCTTTTTTCAAGGAGCTTTGCAGGCTCTTTGTCAGCCGTGCCTGAATTTATTTTGTCTACAGCTTTTTTCACTGCCTCGAGGAATCTTCTTTTTGCGAAGGGCTTCATCAGGTAATCGATCGCATTCAGTTCAAATGCCCTGATTGCAAACTGATCATAAGCAGTGGTGAATATTATTTCGGGCTTTTCGGTAAGAACTTCAACAAGCTCAATGCCTGTGAGCCTTGGCATCTGGATATCGAGGAAGACCAGGTCCGGTTTTAAAGTCGATATGGCCTTGAGTCCCGAAAATCCATCCGAACATTCTGTTATAACTTCAACCTCATTGACCTCTGTGAGATAATGCTTTATGATATCCCGGGCAGGGGCCTCATCGTCTATGATTATTGTTTTGATCTTATCCATTTGCAAAGTGTCTGGAGTGCCCTAGAGTGCCTAGAGTATTTAGAGTTATAAAATTACAAAGATTTGAAATATGAAGAAAATAGATCTTATGATTTTATCTCCCATTCTCCCGATTCTCCCCCTCGCCCTCTCTCCCCCTCGCCCTCTCTCCCCATGATTCCTTACATCACCGGCAAATAGAGAGTCACGGTATAGAGACCATTCTCTCTCGAGGTTTTCATGCTCGCGCTGCTGCCATAATGCAGCTCGATCCTTCTGGCCACATTGGTAAGCCCTGTTCCCGTACCACGTCTTAAAGAGGGTGCATCATTATAATTGTTGCTTATGGTCAGTTCCATGTATCCTTCATTTATCCTTCCCTTTGTGGTGATCTTTACCATTTCGGTGCTTTCATAAACACCGTGCTTCACGGCATTTTCATATAAAGGCTGAAGCAGCATCACCGGGATTCTGAAATCAAGACATTCGCTCTCGAGCAGCTCCTCGACTTCCAGCTTGTCACCGAATCGTACCTTTTCAATTTCAAGATACAGTCTCAGGTTTTCAAGTTCATTCCTGAGAGAGACAGGCTGTTCATCCTTTCTTGAAAGAGCATACCTCATGAACTCCGAGAGCTTTACGAGCATTTCCCTTGCTTTTTCAGGATCGGTGATGGTAAGTGAGCTTATTGAGTTAAGGCTGTTGAAAAGAAAGTGAGGATTTATCTGTGATCGCAGCATCTTAAGCTCGGTTTCCCTGACGATGCTCTGGAGCCGGGCTTCGCGTGCGTTTTTTTCCGACAGGTTGATCAGGCTCTCTGTAAGAAAAAACGTCAGTACGATAAGAGCATAAATAAAAACGCCGGCGGCGATACGGTAAGCGAAAGTAGTATTCCAGAAGACCAGGTAATCATCTCCGCGGAAAAGAGCTGTCATGAGCAGCCACGTGATCAGCATCCATAGCGCGATTGTTATCGTACCTGTAGCAATGATGTTTGATATAAGCGAGATTATTTTTCTTCCTCCCGAATTGAAGAATGTCAGCGGATACCACAATGAGAGTGCAAGGCCTGAGTATATCAGCAGCGATATTATGCTGTCGGCAACGCTGAACCACATAAAGCTGCCGAACACAAGATAAAAAAGTAATGACTGGCCTGCTGCAAGGAACAGCCAGACCAGCCACCATACCAGAAGCCATGCTCTGTTGCCGAGGACAGGATGCTTCATTATGTTTTATTAATAACTTTTCACTTCTCCTCCGCCGAATACAACGGCGCCTTTAATAATGAGCTGCCGCGACATGTCAATGGTTCTGCCCGGATGCAGCTTCCTTGAATCACCGAATCCCCCAAGGACCGGAACAACATCTATCCGGACATTCCAGTCATCAGGTACGATTATTGTTGCGCCCCCGAACACACATGCAATCTCAAGCTCCTGGACGCCGGTTGCCAGTTTTGCTTTTGTAAGATCGATTTCGCTTCCTCCGAATATGGCCGTTATCTTCCCCCCTCTGAAATTCTCGCTTACTATCCGTCTGTCGCCTCCGCTGAATATATGAACATAATCGATATAATCATCGCTGCTGACGGGGCCTGTCTGGACTGAATTCCAACCCTTTCTCTTGGAAAGGATGAAAACGATGCCTGCGATAATGAAGATCGATGGCCAGAACATGTTCACATTATAGATGTCGTTAAAGATCTCGCCGACCAGGAAAAAGCCCCCGATCGCAATCAGGATCACCCCGGCAGTCCTGTTTCCTCCGGAACTGAGTGTGATTATCAGTCCAACTGCCACAAGCACCATCTGCCAGCTGAATATTATATGATTGATGGAGTGGGGAAGAATATCCATGTTCCTGAGCACGAGGAAAAAACCAAGCATCACAAGAACCACTCCGACAATTACACGGTTGCTTGATACGAAATGATCATTTTTTACCGGCTTGTCATCCCTGAAGGAGTCATTAGTTTCCATAATCGTAAATTTACTGATTTGACTGAATTATTTTATTGATCTTCTTCTAATGAAGGAAGACAGAATGAAAGAAATTCCTATCACTGCAATTACAATAGGCCAGAAGTAGATATCGAATGTTTCCTTGGCACCGGGGAACAGCTCATCCTGCAGGAACCAAATCCCTGCGGCTATAAGAAGGAACCCCCCTGTGAACTCAAGGTTGAGAAGCAATAAAACTCCGACAAAGATCATTGCTGTTCTCCAGTTGAAGTAAGCCCCGGTGCTCCCGAGGTTAAAAACGTCATTTTTGGCCAGCAGCAATGCAATTCCGAGTACTATCAGGAAAATACCGAAGGCCACCCGGGGGTGATGTTCGGTAGCCCTGTGATGAAAATGATCCCTGTTTCTCATTGTTTTGTTTTTAACTCCTGGAACAAAGCTATTATAAGCCATTGCTTTTTTCCATATCTAATCGGCAAATAACCGTTTTCAACCGGTAATTGGTTCATAAAAACAGTTAATTGTTACTTTTTGGTTGATAATTTTTTTTAATTGCAGAAGGATTCATATTTTTGCAGACCAAAAAAATAAAACATGTCTCCACATTATACGATACCTTTAAGCGGGTTGAAGGAAGGAAGACACGAGTTTGATTTTGAGATTGATAACAGGTTTTTTGAAAAGTTTGAAGAATCAGAGTTCAGGGAAGGCAACCTGATTGCTGAAATAACAATAGACAAGAGGTCAACGCATGCCGATCTTGATTTCCGCATAAAAGGCACAGTGAGCATTTACTGTGACAGGTGTCTTGATAAGTTTTTATATCCGGTTGAAAGTAAAAACAGACTTCTTATCAAATTTGGCAGAAATGATGAGGAAAATGATCCGGACATTTTATATTTGCCCTCCGGTGAGAATGAATTTGATCTGAATCAGCACCTGTATGATTTTATAATGCTGGCATTGCCGATCAGGCGAATACATCCTGATGATGAAGAAGGGAACAGCACATGTAATCCGGCGATGCTGAAGAAACTGGATGATCTCAGAACAGACGAGGAGTCCCGGACCGATCCCAGATGGGATGATTTAAAGAAACTGATGAATAATAATTAATAATTAAAAAAAAATGGCACATCCTAAACACAAACATTCGAAAACCAGAAGAGATAAGCGCAGGACACATTACAAAGCCACAGCTCCTGCTGTTGCGGCATGCTCGAATTGCGGATCGGCAGTGCAGTATCACAGGGTTTGTCCCGAATGTGGTTATTACAGGGGCAAAGCTGCAGTTGAAAAGAAAGTAACTGCCTGAATTAAATCATCATAATTATTAAAGGTATATGAGGATTGGCCTGGATGTTATGGGTGGTGATTTTGCGCCTGATGCCGTCATGGAAGGTGCAGTCGATGCCCTGGAACATCTTAAAGTTGACGAGACCCTGGTTCTTATAGGCGATGAGGGGGCGATTTACAGGAAGCTCAGCGAGCTGAATGTCGACGCAGGCAGGTTTGAAATTATCCCGACCACCCAGGTAATTGAAATGGGTGATCATCCCGCAAAGGCATTTTCTCAGAAGAAGAATTCCAGCATTGCCGTCGGTTATGGTATGCTCAAGAGCGGCCTTATCGACGGTTTCTGCAGTGCCGGGAATACTGGAGCAATGCTTGTTGGTGCCAGCTACACCGTTAATGTTATTCCGGGTGTACTCAGGCCGGCACTTGCTGTTGTGCTCCCAAAACTCAACGGCAAAGCCAGCGTGGTGCTCGATGTGGGGCTGAATCCTGATACACGGCAGGATGTCCTGCTGCAATACGGCATACTTGGAAGTATTTATGCAAAATATGTCCTGGAGGTTGATAACCCCGGAGTAGGTTTGCTCAATATCGGCGGTGAAGAAAGCAAGGGAACCCCGGTGATAAGGGCAGCCTATGAGCTCATGAAAGGACATCCGGGGATCAATTTTATCGGAAATGTCGAGGCAAATTCATTCTTCCGCGACAACATGCCCGATGTCGTTGTCTGTGATGGGTTTGTCGGAAATGTCGTGCTAAAGCTTGGAGAAGCATTTCATCACATATATAAAATCGAAGATCTTAAAGATCCGTTTTTTGACAGTCTTGACTGGGAGAACTTCGGAGGAACACCTGTTGTCGGAATTAACGCAAATGTGGTCATAGGTCATGGTATTTCCAAAAGAACTGCCATCATGAATATGATCCGGCAAACCCGTGGTGTTGTCCATGCTAACCTGGCCCAGAAGATTAAGGAAGCAATTTGACTTATGGAAAAAATTCGTGCAGCAATTACCGGCATTCATGCGTGGGTACCGGAATACAGGCTGACAAACCAGGAACTTTCACAAATGGTAGATACATCCGATGAATGGATAATGCAGCGGGTGGGCATAAAAGAAAGAAGAATACTTAAGCGTGAAGGGCTGGGAAGTTCCGATCTCGGAGCGGAAGCAGTAAAAGGGCTGCTTGAAAAAACAAATACAAATCCCGACGATGTTGATCTGGTGATCTGTTCAACAGTGACGCCCGATATGGCGTTTCCAGCAACAGCAAACATAATATCCGATAAAACAGGAATCAGGAATGCCTTCAGCTTCGATATGAATGCCGCATGCTCAGGCTTTCTTTTTGCACTTCAGACCGCAACTGCATATGTTGAAGGCGGACGATATAAGAAAGTTATCGTCGTCGGAGCTGATAAAATGTCGGCCATAACAGATTATACAGACAGGACGACATGCCCGCTTTTCGGCGATGCTGCAGGTGCTGTTCTGCTCGAACCGACATCAGGTGAATACGGCATCATTGACCATATCTTCAAAACAGACGGCGCAGGCAGAAAATTCCTTCACCTTAAGGCTGGAGGATCGGTAAGGCCCGCCTCACATGAAACGATCGATGCAAAAGAGCACTATATATACCAGGAAGGTCAGACAGTATTCAAATTTGCAGTTTCAAACATGGCAGATATTTCCGCTGAAATAATGGAACGCAATAACCTGAAACCTGAAGATATTGCATTTCTTGTGCCTCACCAGGCAAACCTGCGCATAATCGATGCCACAGGAAGAAGAATGGGCCTTTCCCCTGATAAGGTAATGATCAATATCCAGAATTACGGAAATACAACTACCGCCACAATACCGCTGTGTATCTGGGAATACGAGAGCAGGCTGAAGAAAGGAGACATTCTCATCCTGGCTGCTTTCGGAGGCGGATTTACCTGGGGATCGCTGTACCTTAAATGGGCATACGACCCGAAATGACCCACCTGCCCCCTGAAGGGGGGTTAATTCCGGACAGAACGGAGTCTGTTACATTCTCAATTTCCTCCCCTTCAGGGGAGGTGGCCGAAGGCCGGAGGGGTGCATGCAACGCCGGAACCTTTGTGCCTTAGTGTAAACCTTTGTGCCCTTAGTGGTTAAAAATTCATTCGAATTTCCCCCGTATTTTATGATTCTTTGCAATAGTTTTTATATTTGTGAGTTATTATACCGATAACCACTAAAAAACCAACCATAATGGCAAAGAACAACGAACCTGATAACCCTGCTGCCATCAACCTGATCAGCAGTGGAACGGAAATCACAGGAGACATTAATTCAAGCGGTGATATACGTATCGATGGTACGGTTACAGGTACCCTTAATATAAAGGGGAAGGTTGTCATTGGTCCGACAGGGAAGATCAAGGGTGAGGTGATCTGCAAGAATTCAGAGATCTCGGGTGTGATCGAGGGTAGAATTAGTGTCTCGCAGCTCCTCAATCTGAAAGCTTCAAGCAGGATACTCGGAGACATCTCCACATCCAAACTGTCAATCGAACCCGGCGCCAAATTCTCGGGGAATTGCAAAATGTCTGAAAACGAAAGCAATGGAGAATCCACAGTCCCAAGAGAAAAAGGACCGGAAAAAACCTCCAAATAAAGGTTTAAACGATTTTGCAAGATATTCCGGAATGGCATTCCAGATGTTTGCCATTATCTTTATTACTGCCTGGGGCGGCAGCAAGCTCGACAAGATGGCTGGCAATAAAACCCCAGTTTTCACGATCATTCTTTCGCTGCTTGGAGTATTTGCAGCACTTTACACCGTTTTGAAAGATTTTATACGCAGGAATTGAATAAGGTAACCAGGTTTGTCATTCTTCTGGCCGGTCTCAACGTGCTACTTTTTCTATCGGGACTCCTTGTTATTTCAGTTGCAGATACCGGCTTAAGAATTTCAGATGTACTTTTCCTCCAGCTTGGATTTTCACTCATTTCAGCAATCACAGTCCTGATATTTCTCAGGGGTCAGACCCGCGATCCGGAATCGCAAACGATGCACACTCTCGTTTCAATCGGCCTGAAATTCCTTCTCGACCTGGTTATTGCACTGGCATGCTTTGTTATTTCCAAAAAAAATGGGGCGGCTTACGTAATATTATTTTTTGTCTTATATTTATGCCTCACTTTGTTTTCGGTATTTTTTATGTTGAAAACATTGAAAAGCAAGCCTTTATAAACCTAAGCTGATTTGAAAACATATAGATTCGTCAGACTGTTCTTCTTTCTTCTTTTAATAGGGGTATGCGGTGGCTGCTCAAATAAAGAGAGTGAAACAACAAAAGAAGCTGCAAGATTTGAGGCGAGTTCATTTATACTCGAGCATATCTCAGACTCACATGAATGGCACATATTAACGAAACAGAATGGGGAGAGCGTTGCTATTTATCTCCCTGTTATTTTGTACGATAAGGAATCAGGTATCCATTTATTCTCCTCAAAAAAACTGGCTCACGGCCATGTCTACAAAGGCTTTAAGCTTGAGGAGGAGGGTGAACTTAAGGGGAAAATAGTAAAGGTTGACGAAGCAGGTGTCATCAATGAGGAAAAGCTTCCTCTGGATCTTTCAATAACAAAGACTGTTGTCGGTATTATTGCATCCGCCACAATTGGCGTGATCTTATTTCTCTCCCTTGCCCGTTCATACAAAAAAACAGGAATAAGCCATCCAAAGGGAATCCAGAGTTTTCTTGAGCCTGTCGTGCTGTTTGTGAAGGATGACATTGCAATTCCAAACCTCGGACACAAGGCTGAAAAATACCTGCCGTACCTTCTTACAGTTTTTACTTTCGTCATCCTGAATAATGTCATGGGTCTCATCCCGTTTCCGCCTCCGTTCGGGGCAAATGTAACGGGTAACATCGCAGTGACTTTCACACTTGCTACCTGCACGTTCCTCATCACTCAGTTCAGCGGGAATAAAAATCACTGGAGGCATGTATTTGCGACTCCCGGTGTTCCGCTCTGGCTTCTTCCGATCATGATCCCTGTCGAGATTATCGGCCTGTTCTCGAAACCTTTCGCTCTCATGATCCGACTCTTTGCCAACATCACTGCAGGCCATATAATCGTGCTCAGCCTAATCTGCCTGATATTTATTTTCAATTCCCTGGCCCTTGCACCGGTTTCCATCCTGTTCGTGGTTTTCATGGACTTCATGGAGCTGCTGGTCGCATTCCTCCAGGCATATATTTTCACTCTTCTTTCGGCACTGTTCATCAGCCTTGCCGTAGCGGAAGAGCATCATTAACAATTTAATAAATTCACTATGGAACCAACAGTAATGGAACCCATTTCACTCGCAGCAGTAGGAGCAGGTCTCGCCGTTATCGGTGCAGGTCTCGGTATCGGAAGAATCGGCGGCTCGGCAATGGACGCAATTGCACGTCAGCCGGAAGCTTATTCAAAGATCCAGCTTGCCATGATCATCGCAGCAGCTCTTGTTGAAGGAGTTGCACTGTTCGCAGTGGTCGTTGCTCTTCTGTAAGAGCCTCAAAAACATTATGAAGCCTGCAACGGTTGGTTGCAGCGCTTCATTTTAAAAAACAGAAAATCAACAGATATGATATTACTTGCAAACAGTCTTACCTCTCCTTCAATTGGTACGATCTTCTGGTCAGTTCTTATCTTCCTCATATTCTTCGGAATACTGGCAAAGTTTGGCTGGAAGCCGATCCTTGCAGCAATCAAGGCAAGGGATGAGATGATAAAAGGATCACTTGAATCAGCTGAAAGGGCAAGGGAAGAAATGAAAAAGCTCCAGAGCGATAATGAAGCAATCCTGAGAAAAGCCAGGGAAGAACGCGAAGAGATCCTGAAAGAAGCCAGGGATGTTCGCGACAAACTGATTTCCGAAGCCAAAGGCAAAGCGACAGATGAAGCTGAAAAGCTCATCGAGAAAGCCCGGGCAGGAATTGAAAGCGAAAAGCGGAAAGCTCTTTCTGAAATTCGCGAACAGGTGGCCGGCCTTTCTGTTGACATCGCTTCAAAGCTGATAGGCGAGAAGCTGAAACAGACAGACGAGCAGTCAAAGCTGATCGATAATTATCTTAAGGACATTGATCTTAAGAAGAATTAACTCAAAGAATGAATCACAGTAAAATAGCCGTCAGGTATTCTTCAGCGCTGTTCCAGACAGCACTTGAAAAGAATATTCTCGATAAGGTCAAATCCGATATGGTGTTCATTTCCGAGATTTGCCGGAATGATGAAATGAAGGAGTTTCTTGAAAATCCCGTTATTCCGCCATCAAAGAAAATTGAGATATTTCGCAAGATACTCGGGGGAAATGTCAATGAAGTTACTCTTTCGCTCACCGATCTGCTTGTCAGGAATGAAAGGGAGGCCTTTTTGCCTGATATCGCAAGATCTTTCATCCATGAGGTCCAGAAACACAAGGGCATAACTGAAGCGACACTGACGACCGCTATCCCTGTAAACGCCGGCATAAAGAAGCAGGTATCCGACCTTGTTGAAAAAACATTCAGCACCAGGGTTGACCTGAAAGAAGTTGTCGACCCTGCAATAATCGGAGGCTTCATTTTACGCGTGGACGATAACTACATCGATGCCAGCATCAGGAACAAGCTACGGAAAGTGAGGAAAGAGCTGCTGGGCAGTTTTGAATCAAGACAGTAATTAATTCAACAGAAATATAAGAGAACAAAAATGGCAAACATTAAACCAGCAGAAGTTTCAAAGATTCTCAAACAGCAGCTTGAGGGAATTCAGACAGGCGCTGAGCTTGAGGAGGTCGGAACTGTGCTAACGGTAGGTGATGGTATCGCCCGTATTTACGGACTTTCCAATGCCGAATCGAACGAGCTTATCGAGTTCGAGAACGGTATGGAAGGCATCGTACTTAACCTCGAGGAGGATAATATCGGTGCAGTGCTTCTCGGTCCGACTGAAGAGGTCAATGAAGGCGATATCGTAAAAAGAACAGGCAAGATTGCTTCTCTCGGTGTCGGCGAAGGGCTTCTCGGAAGGGTTATCTCCCCGACAGGACAGCCGCTCGACGGCAAGGGTCCGATCACGGGTGAACTGTATACCATGCCTTTCGAGAGAAAAGCCCCGGGTGTTATTTTCAGGCAGCCGGTGCGTACTCCTCTTCAGACAGGCATCAAGGCAATAGATGCCATGATCCCCATCGGAAGAGGACAGCGTGAGCTTATCATCGGAGACCGTCAGACAGGAAAGACAGCGATCGCAATAGATACAATCATCAATCAGAAGAGCAACTTCGACAAGGGCAAACCTGTTTATTGCATTTATGTTGCAGTGGGACAGAAAGGCTCGACAGTTGCCAATATAGCAGCAACACTCGAGGAACATGGGGCAATGAAATACACCGTAATCGTGCTTGCCACAGCTTCCGATCCTGCTGCGTCGCAGTTCTATGCTCCTTTTGCAGGCGCCGCTATCGGTGAATTTTTCCGCGATACAGGTCGTGACGCCCTGATCATTTATGATGACCTGTCGAAACAGGCTGTATCTTACAGGGAAGTTTCTTTGCTTCTCCGTCGTCCGCCAGGCCGCGAGGCATACCCCGGTGATGTGTTCTACCTCCACTCCAGGCTTCTCGAAAGAGCTGCCAAGGTAATCGAATCTGATGAGGTAGCAAGGCAGATGAACGACCTTCCTGAATCTATAAGACATATGGTTAAAGGCGGCGGTTCACTAACTGCGCTTCCCATCATCGAAACACAGGCAGGTGACGTTTCAGCATACATTCCGACCAACGTGATCTCTATCACCGACGGTCAGATCTTTCTCGAGTCAAACCTCTTTAACTCCGGCGTAAGACCGGCTATTAACGTGGGTATCTCGGTATCGAGGGTTGGGGGTAATGCCCAGATCAAATCGATGAAGAAGATAGCCGGAACGCTGAAAGTCGACCAGGCTCAGTACCGCGAGCTGGAGGCATTCTCGAAATTCGGCTCTGATCTCGATGCCTCAACTCTTGCAACATTGAACAAGGGAGCAAGGAATGTAGAGATACTGAAACAGCCGCAGTATTCACCCGTGCCTGTTGAAAAACAGGTAGCAATAATTTATTGCGGCACAATGGGGCTGCTCAGGGATATTCCGATAAACAAGGTAAAGAGCTTCGAAAGGGAATACCTTGAAATGCTCGAACTGAGGCACAGGGATGTACTCGACAGTCTCCGCGACGGCGTTCTGAATGATACGATAACGAAAACACTCGAAAAAATTGCAGGCGAGCTGGTGCAGAAATACCGTCCGCAGTAACTGAACAAAAGATCTCGGAATGGCTAACTTAAAAGCAATAAGGGTAAGGATTGCATCTGTCAAATCGACAAAACAGATCACTTCAGCAATGAAGATGGTCTCAGCAGCCAAGCTCAGGAGAGCCCAGGATAAGATACTGAGGCTTCGTCCATATGCAAATAAGCTGCATGAAGTTCTTGTCGGTCTGAACCAGAGTCTTGCGGATTCGGAGGTTGAGAATGTATACGGAAGACAATCAGCCCCCGAAAAGGTGCTCCTGGTGGTAATAACATCCAACAGGGGATTGTGCGGAGCTTTCAACAGCAATGTCATAAGGGAAACCCGGAGGGTGATCTCGGAAGTGTATGCCGAACAATACCGGAGCGGAAACCTGTGGTTACTTCCGATCGGAAAGAAAGGTTATGATTTTTTCAGGAAGCTTAAGGTGAACCTGCTTCAGGAACGGAACAGTGTTCTGAATAGCGTCTCCTTCGAAAATGTCGAAAAAATTGCCTCGGATGTGATGAACGGCTTTGTTGCAAAGCAATTCGACAGGATCGACATTATCTATAACCAGTTCAAGAATGCTGCTGTGCAGATCCTCACAGTGGAACAGTTCCTTCCTGTTGTAATGGCAGAAGGAAAGGATTCCGGCGCGGGTTCGGTCGACTACATTTATGAGCCCGGGAAGGAGGCTATTGTACAGGAGCTTATTCCGAAGTCGCTTAAAGTACAGTTCTACAAGGCAGTTCTCGATTCTTTCGTCGCGGAACATGGCGCAAGGATGACTGCAATGCACAAGGCAACAGACAATGCAACAGAGATGATCCGTGATCTTACCCTGCAATACAACAAGGCACGGCAGGCAACCATCACAAACCAGATACTCGAAGTTGTCAGCGGAGCTGAGGCATTGAGGGGCTGATGATATTTGAAATATTAACAAAGGATAATGTACAGCCAGGTTCAGCTTAAGGAGATTATCGAGAGGGCTATTACAAACCTCCCGTATAATAATGAAGCTGAAAAGCTTACAGAACCGGTAAAATACGTTCTTTCAATTGGCGGGAAAAGGCTCAGGCCGCTTCTGTCGCTGATGACATGCAATCTTTTCAGCGACAAGGTAGACGATGCGGTGATGCCTTCTGCCGGGATAGAGGTCTTTCATAACTTCACCCTGGTGCATGACGACATAATGGACAGCGCACCCCTGAGAAGAGGTCTTCCGACAGTTCACAATAAATGGAACCTCAACCAGGCGGTCCTTTCAGGCGATGTGATGGCCTTCATTGCCAACGAATGTTTTCTCCAGGCACCTTCATGGTGCATGCCGAAAGTATTCGCAATATTCAACAGGGCAGCTGTGGAGGTTTGTGTCGGACAGCAACAGGATATGGATTTTGAAAAATCGGTCACGGTATCGGAACAGGAATACCTGCGGATGATCGAGCTCAAAACTGCGGTGCTTCTTGCTGCGTCGGCGAGGATCGGTGCTGTGATCGGAGGTGCATCCGACAAGGATGCCGATCTTGCATACAAATTCGGAAGAAATCTTGGAATGGCTTTCCAGCTGCAGGATGATCTTCTTGACGTGTACGGCGATACAAGGCTCTTCGGCAAAGTTGCCGGCGGCGACATTGTCGAGAACAAGAAGACATTCCTCTTCATCAGGGCATCAGAAATGGCTTCAGGAAAGCAGCAAAGAAGGTTGCACGAACTATTCTCGACAGGAAATATAGAGCCGCATGCCAAAGTGCAGGAAGTGATCAAGATCTATGACAGCCTGAATGTAAGGGAAGTTATAGATAACAATGTGAAGGAATATATCACCTCGGCTGTGCAGGTACTTGATAAGATCAGTGTGCCGCATGAAAGAAAAGACGAGCTATCAGCTCTGGCTACATTGCTTGCAGGGAGAGAACGATAGAGAAGAACAAATTGAACAGATTATTAAAAGACAATAACTTAATTTAACGACAATGTCACAGAACACCGGGAAAATCAGCCAGATCATCGGACCTGTTGTTGACGTAACTTTTGAGAAAGCGGGAATGGAAATGCCCGACATCTTCGATGCTCTTGAAATCAAAAGGAACGATGGTACAGTGCTGGTTGTAGAATGTCAGCAGCATATCGGCGAGAGGACAGTAAGAACCATTGCAATGGACTCAACCGACGGGCTCCGCAGGGGCATGCAGGTTGTTGCCACGGGCTTGCCAATCACCATGCCTATCGGGGAACAGATAAAAGGCCGTCTTATGAATGTTACCGGCGAAGCAATCGACGGCATTGGCCCCCTTACCAAGGAAAATGGTTATCCCATACACCGCAAGCCCCCTATTTATGAAGACCTTTCGACAGAAAAAGAGGTCCTTTATACGGGTATAAAAGTTATCGATCTTATCGAGCCTTACTCAAAGGGAGGTAAAATTGGTCTCTTCGGTGGAGCAGGTGTGGGCAAGACTGTCGTTATCCTTGAGCTCATCAACAACATTGCAAAGGCATACTCAGGCCTTTCGGTATTTGCAGGCGTTGGAGAAAGAACGAGGGAAGGAAATGACCTCCTCCGCGAAATGATCGAAGCCGGTGTAATATCATATGGCAAGCCCTTTCTTGAAAGCATGAAGAAGGGAGGTTGGGACCTGAAAGCTGTCGATAAGGATTCACTTAAGGAATCAAAGCTTGCCCTGGTGTTCGGGCAGATGAATGAGCCGCCGGGAGCAAGGGCCAGGGTAGCACTCTCAGGCCTTTCCGTTGCTGAACATTTCAGGGATGGCGATGGAAAGAGCGGCGGAAGGGATATCCTCTTTTTCATGGACAATGTATTCAGGTTCACCCAGGCAGGTTCCGAGGTCTCAGCTCTTCTCGGCCGTATGCCTTCAGCAGTGGGATATCAGCCGACACTTGCTACAGAGATGGGTATAATGCAGGAAAGGATCACATCAACGAAGAATGGTTCCATCACCTCAGTCCAGGCCGTTTACGTTCCTGCCGACGACCTTACGGACCCGGCTCCTGCAACAACATTCGCCCACCTCGATGCAACAACGGTGCTCAGCAGGAAAATCTCCGAGCTTGGTATTTACCCGGCTGTCGACCCGCTCGATTCAACTTCAAGAATACTTACAGCAGATATCGTCGGCGAAGCACACTACAACTGCGCACAGCGTGTAAAAGAGCTTCTGCAGAGATATAACGAGCTCCAGGATATCATCGCCATCCTCGGTATGGACGAGCTTTCAGAAGAGGATAAGCTGGTCGTTCACCGTGCAAGAAGGGTTCAGAGGTTCCTTTCTCAGCCTTTCCACGTTGCCGAATCATTTACCGGTCTGAAGGGAGCACTCGTATCTATAGAAGATACTATAAAAGGGTTCAATATGATCATGGATGGCAAGGTTGACAAATATCCTGAATCTGCGTTCATGCTTGTCGGTACGATAGAAGACGCAATCGAGAAGGGTGAAAAGATCCTCGCCCAGTCGAAATAACCATTTGTGATGAGAATAGAGATTATCACACCGGATAAAAAAATATATGAAGGGGAGATCAAATCTGTGAGGGTCCCTGGCAAAAAGGGATCCTTCCAGGTTTTGAAAGACCATGCCCCGATCATCTCAACTCTCGAGAACGGCCCTGTAATCATTGTGGATCAGGACGACAATCAGCAGATCTTCGAGGTCACAGGAGGACTTATTGAAGTGAAAGCAAACAGGATCATCCTGCTTGCGGACTCGGTGAAATAAGTTATCTGATGAAAACAGACGAATTCCGTAAGCATGCCCATGAGCTTGTCGAATGGATGGCTGATTACATGGACAATGTTGAACAATATCCTGTAAAATCAAAAGCCGCTCCCGGGCAGATCTTAAGCCAGATTCCAGACCAGGCCCCACACCAGCCGGAATCATTCGGCGTACTTATGGATGATTTTAAAAAGGTTATAATGCCGGGCATTACTCACTGGCAGAGCCCGAATTTCTTTGCATATTTTCCTGCAAACAACAGCCCTGCATCAGTTCTTGCCGAGATGATCATTGCCACCCTCGGTGCCCAGACCATGATCTGGGAAACCTCACCTGCAGCTGCCGAGCTCGAAGAGAAGATGATGTGCTGGCTGAGGCAAATGACCGGCCTGCCTGATAATTTCGAAGGCGTTATACAGGATTCGGCATCAACAGCCACACTGGCCGCAATTCTTACAGCACGGGAAAAAGCCACAGCTTTCAGAATAAACGAAGAAGGCTGCACCGGCACGGAGGTATTAAGGGTTTACTGCTCCGACCAGACCCATTCGTCTGTCGAGAAAGCAGTCAAAATAAGCGGAATCGGCAAAAGAAATCTCGTGAAGATACACTCACGCGAAGATTTTTCATTTGATCCTGAAGGTCTCAGAAAAGCCATTATATCTGATCTTGAAAAAGGTTATAAGCCGTGCTGTGTTGTTGCCACTCTCGGAACAACAGGTACAACGGCAATTGATCCCTTAAGGGCCATCGGTGAGATCTGCAGGGAGTTCAATGTTTGGCTCCATGTCGATGCGGCAATGGGCGGAACTGCTCTGATACTTCCCGAGTTCAGGTGGATGATCGAGGGAAAAGAATACATCGACAGCTTCATCTTCAACCCGCATAAGTGGATGTTCGTGAATTTCGACTGCACAGCTTTCTTTGTAAAGGATGCTGCCGGATTGATCAGGACATTCGAAATACTCCCCGAATACCTTAAAACACGAACAAGGGGCAAGGTGAATGATTACCGCGACTGGGGTGTCCCGCTCGGCAGAAGATTCAGGGCATTGAAGCTCTGGAGCGTTATAAGGACATACGGTGTATCTGGTCTTCAGCAGAAAGTGAGATATCATATCGAATTGGCTTCAAAGCTGAAAGAAATGATCTCGGCCGAGGCTGATTTCGAGATACTTGCCCCGGTAGTGATCAGTGTTGTATGCTTTCGTTTCAGGCCGGCAGGATTAAGCGAAGAGGAGGTCAACAGGCTTAACGAGAAGCTGAATCACATGCTGAACGATGCAGGAAAAATATACCTCACACATACCTCACTCAGGGGCAAATATACCCTCCGTATGGTCACTGCCCAGACCAATGTGACTTTGGAGCATGTTGAAAAAGCGTGGGAGCTGATAAAGAATACCGCACGCAATCTGATTTAATAGTTACACAGAGTTGCACAGAGAAGCTCAGAGTTACACAGAGTCTCTGTGAACCTCTGTGGTTCTCAGTGTAACTTAAGCTATTTTTCTCTCCCTATCGAAAACCCATACAGATCGATATTGAATACCGCATTCAGGACCGGCAACTTGTTCGTCGATTTCCATGCAGCCTGCACTCCTCCCGAGATCATAAACGGTATCCTGAAGAGATGGAAATCGGCCAGCAGTTCAACCCCGTAAGATCTGAAGCTTTCATAAAAATCATGATATGCGGTCTGCCTTTTTCCTGTTGGAGTGTCAGTATAATACCGGTTTTTTCTGCCGTAGGCATAATCATAGAACAGGGTCGACCTGATCCTCTTCAGGAAAAACACCGGTGGAACATTCAGATCAGGATAAATTATCGGGAAAACGTATTCCGCCGATGCGAAATTGAGGTCATCGGAGATAATGTTATGGTACCCTTCGGGGTAAGCTATATTATCATAACCCCTTGGAAATGAGATCCTGTTTCCAAAAATATATATAGATTGTCTCTGGACCTCTTTCTGGTATCTCAGCCGTATGCTGTTGTTGCGGAAGATCCCGGGAAAATACAATGCGGTCTTGATGAAAAAAGATGAACCAAGAATATCATTGTCAAATGGAGATGAGGCATAGTTAAGATCAATTACCTGCGCCCACCTGTTATAAATGTCCCTCAGGGCAGCCCTGCTGTAATTGGAAAAGTACAGGCGCCATGTAAGATCTGTCTGGCCATAGTCATAAACTGTTTCTGACTTCGGGAATATGCTGTTTGAATAGTCAATATTCAGTGAAGGCCTGAGAAACTGGGTAAAATAACCCGAAGAGAATCTGAGCGGTACATCGATCTCATTTATGAATCTTAACCCCGGCAGAATATTCACGGGATTACCATAGACTCTCTGATTATATCCATAATCGATTTTTGATCTTACCTCAGGATACCAGCCCGCCCAGGTGAGGGTGGAATGAAAGACATGTTTTTTCCGGGCTGAATATTCATAACCGAATACAGAAGTAAGAGAGCTCAGGCTGTTCTGTGACATGATTGTGAGTCCTGGCCTGACTGCAAGAGGGTCAGACTGAAGCTGGTCAATATCCGCATAAAAAGGCATCCAGCTGTGAAACCTGAACAGGTGCTGCCATTTCCTGTATGGTTCAGGAGAATACTTTTCAGTTTCCTTCAATTGTCCGGGTTCAGGCCTGGTCATTTTATTTATCAGAAATGAAGAAGTATCAGAAAGGGTAGCAGTCCTGGTTGCGACCGGGATCTTGCTGAGCGAATACCCGGTGCTGCTGTAATCACTGAAGAGAAGCTCATTTCCTGCCAGGACGGGATCGCTCACCCCGTATCTTGAATCCGTAATCTGACGGATGCCTTCACCGGGTGTTTTGACGAAAATATTATCAGTACCCGACCTGGCGCTTACAAAATAGAGCAATCCACCCGACATGAAGGCTGAACGTATATCAACATTCGTGGGTTTAAGCACGACTTCCCACCTGTTTTCATGTGTATGCCACATCATCACCCCTTCACCCGTATCTGTTAAAAAAATAACAGTAATCACATTTTTATCAGCAGACCAGGCAGGTCTTTGAATATAACGATTGGATTCGGACGGGATTACCTTCAGGACTTCCCCGGAAGCAGCATCAAGGAGCACCAGATTATTTTTGTTGTCACTGGTATTCTCGACGGCAGCAACGGTTTTACCGTCAGGGGAAACCGAAGAGCTGAGATATCTTGATTTGGAAGTGAGGTTTTTCGCAGTTCCGGCCCAGAGGTTATACTCCCGTATAACAGAATAATTCCTGTTATCCCACCTTGGATCAGGCCGTCCTTCAGTCCAGACAATCTTACCGGCGCCATATGACAGCAGGTATGGAGACATCAAGCCTGTTCTGATAAGAACTTTTTCCTTTTTCGTACCAGTGTTAATCAGGACAATAGCTGAGGTTGAAGAAAGTGAGGTCCTGATGGCAATCACCGAGTCTTTGCCAGCCGGTACAGGTGAATAGTAGTTGACATAAGTTTCTCTTTTTGCCGGGTTGATCACATCGTATGCAGGCCTGTTCCTTAACTCTTCATTCCAGATTGTCCTGAGGCTGTCAAACGTCTGCCTGTAAAGCCGTTTTTTAGTAAGCCTTGCATTCCTGTACAGGCTTATGTTTACCGGATTGATCGTAAAAGGCTCATCAGCAGTGAATTTGAGAACTTTGTTCCACAGGTCATTACCGTTTCCTGCCATTGACCAGGCAACCATCTGGTAACCGCTGCGGTAATGGTCAGGCACATAGTTCCGGAAAGATCCGAGAATAATTTTATCGTAATTGTAGTATCTGCCTGCAGAGGTGGTCAGAGCCCTGAAATCCTTCATAAAGAAAGGGCTCCTGCCCCTGCCTGAAGATGTAAATGCAGTTTCCGAAACCACGGCATGTCCTTCAAGATACCATTGCGGGAGGAGGGCCGAGATAACCCCGGTGAATTGTTCACCGAGCAGGTATGACATAAAGCCGGAAAAGCCTGAGTGAAGGAGGTTCATTTCATTTACGTGCGTCAGCTCATGAACTGTCAGAAGGCCGTACTGGTCACCGGGAAGGGCATCCTGCTCCGGTGCCGGATATATCTCCATCCGTTTGGGAGCCCACGCGACATATCCGTTCGAAACAGTGGAAAGGCTATGGATCACGACCGGGACCCTGTAATTTCTTTCCGGGAAAAATCCGGTAAGCTCTGCTGCAGATTTTTCAAGCGACTTTGCAAAGTCGATCCCTGATTGCCCGAATGAAGACGGGTAAATGACATCAAAACTCCGCGTTTTTATCCTGAGCCATTTTGCTGAAGCCGGATCCTGGCCAGTGTTATAATACTGGGATGAAGCAGACTTCATTAAAAAAAACAGTGAGATGAGGAAGAAGTATCTGGGCAGACTATTCATTATACAAAAATACTAAAAATAGCCGGAGCAGCCTTCCGGCGTAAGGTTGGAAAAAAAACTGTAATTTCGCGGGTTGTATCACCTTCACGCCAATAATTTTAAATCAGAATGAAGCAGTACAGATTGATAAACAATATTTCAGGGTGGGTTGTCTTTGTCATTGCGGCAATTACGTACCTCATGACTATTGAACCGACAGCCAGTCTCTGGGATTGCGGCGAATTCATAGCATCCGGATTCAAGCTGGAGGTCGGTCATCCCCCCGGCAACGCTGTCTTTATGATCATGGCAAAGTTTTTTTCACTGTTTGCCGGAGGCGATGTAACAAAGGTTGCTGCAATGGTAAATTCCATGTCAGCCCTTGCAAGCGCTTTCACGATCCTGTTTCTTTTCTGGACGATAACCCACCTGGCAAGAAGAATCCTTGTCAGGAATGAAAATGAGTTCACCATTGCAAGAGTGGTTGCAATCATTGCTGCCGGTATTGTTGGCGCCCTTGCATACACATTTTCCGACTCATTCTGGTTTTCTGCAGTCGAAGGTGAAGTTTATGCAAGCTCGTCATTTTTCACGGCCATAGTTTTCTGGGCCATATTGAAATGGGAGAATGTTGCAGACGAGGAACATGCAGACAGGTGGATCATTCTTATCGCTTTTCTCATGGGGCTGTCAATCGGCGTTCACCTTCTCAACCTGCTTACTCTTCCGGCCATTGTGCTTGTTTATTATTTCAGAAAATTCAGCTTCAGCTGGAAAGGATTTGCCATATCCCTGATTACATCCTTCCTGGTGCTGGCCTTCCTGCTGTTTGGCATAATCCCGGGCGTGGTGAAGATCTCGACAAAGTTCGACATGTTCTTTGTAAACAGCCTTGGCCTTCCTGCAAACAGCGGAATGGTGTTTCATGTTGTGGTCCTTGCGGTCCTTCTGACACTTTCGATAAGGTTCCTGATAACCTCACGCAATGAGACGAAAAACGCCATATTCTCAATTGCGGCATTGTTCTTTGCCGGAATATGGGTCGTCACTGATTCGGCAGTGTTTAACATTATTGTGCTTATTGCAGTCGGCGCTTTTGCGTGGTATCTTGCCTCGAACAACAGGGAGATCCTGAATACGGTAATGACATGCATAGCGGTAATACTTATCGGCTATTCTGCAGTTACGATCATAGTAATGCGTTCCTCAGCCAATCCTCCCCTGAACGAAAATAACCCTTCAAATCCTGTCAACCTCCTGTACTTCCTTAACCGCGAGCAATATGGATCCAGGCCACTGTTTAAGGGTCCGTATTATAACGCGCCTGTTACTGACTACAAGGACGGGAAGGCAAGATACAGCCTGGAGAATGGAAAATATGTCGTCACAAGCCATGACCTTGTTATTGAGCGCGATCCCAGGTTCATAACATTCTTTCCGAGGATGTGGAGCGACCAGGCGGATCACAGGTCTGTCTATGAAGCTTGGGGAAAAGTTAAAGGTACTCCTGTACAGGTGACAACCCCTGATGGAGAAAAACAGGTAATCAGAAAACCCACATTCGCTGAAAACCTGAGGTTCATGTTCTCATATCAGTTCGGATACATGTATTTCAGGTACTTCATGTGGAATTTCTCGGGTAGACAGAACGATACACAGGGATCCGGCGGGGCAGTGAACGGGAACTGGATAACCGGGATAAATTTCCTTGACGCACCAAGGGTAGGTACGTCAGACATGCCGGCAGACATGAAGAACGACCCTTCACGCAATACATACTTTCTCCTGCCTTTCCTCCTGGGTGTTATTGGCATGGTCTATCATCTTAACCGTGACAGGAAGAACTGGTTCAACATTCTTATGTTGTTCATAATGACAGGAGTAGCTATAGTGATATACCTTAACCAGTACCCGAACCAACCCAGGGAAAGGGATTATGCCTATGCAGGTTCTTTCTATTTCTTTTCGGTATGGATCGGACTCGGTGTGCTGTCATTGTTCGAAGCACTCTCGAAGCTTGCGGGCGAAAAGCTTGCCGCACCCATGTCGGGGCTGATCTGCCTTCTTGCCGTACCAGTAATAATGGGGAGGGAAAACTGGCGCGATCACGACAGGTCGGGACGTTATCTAACACGTGATGTTGCGGCCAATTACCTGAATTCATGCGCGGAAAATTCGATTTTGTTCACCAACGGCGATAATGATACTTTCCCTCTCTGGTACGCCCAGGAGGTAGAGGGGATCCGGACAGATGTGCGTGTTGCCAATCTCATGCTGCTTAATACAGACTGGTACATTAACCAGATGAAAAGGCGGACCTATGAATCGGCGCCGCTTCCCGTTACACTCCCTGCAAAGAAATATTATGACGGCGTTAATAACCAGGTCTTTATTTATGAGAAGACAAAAGATCCTGTCGATATAGCGACTGTTATCGACTGGGTGAACAGCGACAACAGGGGAACAAAGCTCCAGGTTTCATCAAGCGAATGGCTCGACATGATCCCGGCGAGGACGATACGAATTCCCGTTGACAAACAGAAGGTTCTTGCTTCGGGAACAGTTAAGCCCGAAGATGCTGACAAGATTGTCCCTTATATAGACATCAAGCTCAAGGGGAGCTCGATCCTCAAAAGCCAGCTGATAGTGCTCGACATCCTCGCTCACAACAACTGGGAACGGCCGGTCTATTATGTTACAGGTTACCACGACGATGCACTTGGACTGGAAGAATATTTCCAGCTCGAAGGGCTGTGCTACAGGCTTGTACCGATAAAATCGGAAAACAAGAGCTGGCTGGAATACGGACGTGTCGACCCGGACATTCTTTATGACCACATGATGAATAAATTTAAATGGGGACGGGCCAATGCCCCCGATGTCTACATAGATTATAACCATACCAGGACACTTACCGTTATAAAAGCCAGGCTTAATTATGCTCGCCTCGCCAAAACACTTGCTGCCCGGGGGAAATTTGAAAAAGCGATTGATGTGCTCGATTATTGCATGAATGAGCTGCCCCTGAATAAGGTGCCGTACGATCCTTATATACCAGACGTCATTGAAGCATACTTCGCTGCAGGCGCCAAAGAGAAAGCTGTTGCGATGTCAAGGGATCTTGCGGATCATTACTATCCGCATCTCGACTATTATCTGAAGCAGGACAAATATATCCTGGCTTCAGCGGAGTTTGAGCTGAACCTGGCAATGTCACACGTTTCCAGGACTGCTGAGGCTTGCATCCAATACGGTGAAAAGAACCTTGGTGAGGAGATGAACAGCAAGCTGAACACCTATCTTGAGGATTATAAGGTGAAGCTGGGAGGAGTGATCAGGTAGAATATCTCATCTTAACCCTATCCCTGCCCTTTCCCTGAAAGGGTGAGATTTAATTACATCGTGAATCTAGCCCTCCCCTTATTTTTTTAAGGGGTGGGTTGGGTAGGGTTAAAAGTCCAATAATCAAATGAGCCGTTGAATTTCAACGGCTCATTTTGTTTCAGACATTTTGGGGTTCCCGGTTAGTTGAGCAAAGAAAATGGTATTTCGCTGATTTTTAGATATTTGTCAACGAGATAACATATCTTCTCGGGGTATATGGGTTTGAGGACATACTCATTGCATCCGGCAATATAAGCTTCGGTCTTTGTCTGTTCGGAACTGTATGCAGTGATCATGATCACAGGTATGTTCCTGCTCTGCTTCCGGAAAATCCTTACACAGTCGATGCCATTGATGACAGGGATCAGGAAGTCCATGAATACGAGATCGATTCTTTTTCCTTCATTCAGGTAGTCGATAAACTCCCTTCCGTTATGAAAAATAATGATCCTTGCACCTGAATCCTTCAGAAGTGTTTCGTAATACCTTATCGAGGGGAGATCATCTTCAACAATTACTATGTTTTTTCCTTCTAATTCTAATTGTCTGAAGTTGAGGGTCATCAACGAGTTAAATTATGGTTGTATAAAATTACCATAAGTAACAGTACGTCCTGCGGCCATAATTTTCAGTTATTAACATTTTATCAACACCCCTTAAAAAAGTATCGGATTTGCTTGCTTAATAAAATTTATGCAATTTCGTGTTCAAACCTGATCAGCCATGCCAAGAAAGAAACTGCTCCTCTGCCCACTGATCTTTGCATTCGTGTTAATGCTTTTACCATCCGGTGCATCGGGACAGGGAATAGATGACGGCACCCGGGCCGTTTTCATTTTCGATATTGCAAAGTACATTGATTACGGTCCCGGATTCAGGGATTCTGCTGTTTTTAAGATCGGAGTGCTCGATAAAACTTCCAACCTGTTCTGGGAACTCGGGAAGCTTGCCAAGACTCGCACGACCATCCAGGACAAGCCTGTACAGCTTGTCGTTTTCAGGTCAGAGGACAAGATCCTGCATACACAGTTGCTCTATGTTAATAAGGCAGGCGGGTTCAACCTCAATAAAGTAAAGTCAATTATCGAGGGTCATCAGACACTGCTTCTGACGGAAGGTTATGAATTCCATGAATCTATGGTGAATTGCATGGGGATGAACGGAAAATACCTCAATTACAGTGTAAATGAGGACATGATTACTAAAGCCGGCATGTCAGTCAATTCAAACCTTCTTTTCCAGGCAGTAAAATCAAAGGAAGACTGGGAAAACATGTTCGGCAAAGCCAGCGAGCAGATAGTTCTCCAGAGGGATACCATAAAGGAGCAGCTTGAAATGATAAATACCCAGAAAGCGGAAATACTCCGTCAGAAAGCTCTTCTCGACAGTCTCGACAAACAGATAAGGGATAAGGAAAAAGTACTTGTTGAAAAACAAAAGGTGCTGGACAGTCAGCTTACACGGATAAATACCCAGCAGGGTGAAATAAAAAATCAGAAAGAGACAATTCTTGTCCAACAGAAAGAAGTGCAGGTACAGAAAGACACCCTTGAAAACCAAAAGGCCAAGATAGGGCTTCAGATGGCCAGGATTGATGATCAGCTGAAGAAGATCACTGACCAGGAAAACAAGATCAAGCTCCAGGTCGAAGCAATTGAAAAGCAAAAGCTCATACTCTATTTTGTCATCTTCGCACTTGTGCTGGTAAGCTTCCTTGGTTATTATATGTACCGTGGATATAAAATAAAAAAAGAAGCCAACATCAAGCTCGAAGAAAAGAACAGGACAATTTCAGCGCAGAAGGACGAGATTGAACAGCAGAGGGATCTGGCTGCTGCACAGAGGGACCAGATCGCTTACCAGAAAAAACATATTACCGACAGCATCATGTATGCGAAACGCATACAGACGGCGCTCATTCCATCTCTGGAGCTGTTCAGCGAGAAGATGGAGCATTTTGTCCTTTACAAACCTCTTGCAATAGTAAGCGGAGATTTTTACTGGGTGAACACTTTCGGAAGTCAGCAGGTCATTATCTGCGCCGACTGCACAGGGCACGGGGTTCCGGGAGCATTCATGAGCATGCTGGGCATTACTATGCTTAACGAGATCGTGACTAACAAGAAAATCATGATGCCTGACCAGGTAATAGAAAACCTCCGCCAGGGTATAATCAAAGCTTTAAAGCAGGTTGCTGCAGAAGACAGCGTTAAGGACGGCATGGACATCGAGGTTTGCCTTGTCGATTTCGAAAAGAACAAACTATGGTACTCAGGCGCAAATAATCCGCTTTACCTCATCAGGAATGGTGAATTGATCCATTACAGGGCTGACAAGATGCCTGTTGCCATACACTATAAAATGTCACCGTTTACCCTTCATGAGATAGACCTTCAGAAAGGGGATGCATTTTACATCTTCACGGATGGGTATGCCGACCAGTTCGGAGGGCCTAATGAAAAGAAATTCATGTCGAACAAGCTGAAGGAAACAATCCTTTCAATGGAGGGAATGCCCATGCTCAAACAGGGCGAAAAGCTGGATGAAATATTCGAAAAATGGAGGGGAGAGAACCCCCAGGTAGATGATGTGACGGTGATAGGAGTCAGGTATTGATTACCTGCACTCCCATTTAGTTGTCTGGCCACCAACGGTGACGGGCGGTGTGGCTTTGATCCCAACCAGCTCGGCATCGCAATACTCTGCTTCTGAACCCTCTGAAATAACAGACTGGCTCGAGGAGTCACGCACCACCTGCTTGCATGTCTGGCAGTTGCTCAGTTTATCGCATGAATGAAACGATATCATCATGCAGAGCAAAGCGGCTGAAAACAGTATTTTCTTTTTCATTTCAGGTCAATTTATGCCAAATGTAATAAAACTCTTAAACGTTAGACATCTCAAACTGAAAAAAGGTTGAATCCGACGCATTACTCTTTAACCCACCCATGCCCCATGCTCCCTGCTTTTTTCTTCCCCGCCATGCAGCATTTAAATACTCCCTGCCGTCCTTTGATCAGGAATGAAAATAAATTAACTTGCATTAAATCTAAGTGTCATGGAAGAAATAAAAATGAAAAAGCATGTAACCGTGGTCGCAGCAATTCAAACTGGCTGGTCCCTCCTTATACTTATTGGAGCTTTTGGTTCTCTCCTCGGACTGAGTATTGCCAGATCGGCCGTGGGGAATGAAGAGGTTGCTGCCCCGATACTGAGGGTTTTGTCCATAACAATTCCATTGTTCCTGGGATTGATTGCCACATTGGGATTGGTCGGTGGCATCGGGCTGTTCGTGTATAAACAATGGGCCAGGTACATTGTAATTGTTCTTTCTGCAATAGGACTGCTGTTTATCCCGATCGGAACGCTCAAGGGTGTGTATTTCCTGTGGGTGCTCCTCCAGACTGATACAATAAAATTATTCGAAGGAGATAACACCAGGACCACGGTTCAGACAGTATAATGCATTTACATATTGCTTCATGAAAAGAGACTCTGCTTGAGTCTCTTTTTTGTTATATTTTTGCATTAAAAATCAGTCATGGCTGAAGACAACAAGATAATTTTCTCGATGAACAGGGTGGGGAAGACATTTCCTCCCCACAGGCAGGTGCTGAAAGATATCTCACTTTCATTCTTTCTCGGTGCCAAGATCGGCATCATCGGGCTTAACGGATCAGGCAAATCCACCCTGCTCAGGATAATAGCCGGGATCGAAAAAGAGTACCAGGGAACAGTCACTTTCCTTCCGGGTTACACTGTGGGGCACCTCGCACAGGACCCGCTGCTCGACGACAGCAGGACTGTGCGTGAAGTTGTCGAGGAAGGCGTGAAGGAAACGATGGACCTGCTGAAGGAATATGAGCAGATCAATAACAGCTTCGGCGAACCCGAAGTATATGAAAATCCGGATAAGATGCAGCAGCTCATGGACCGCCAGGCTGTTCTGCAGGAAAAAATCGACATGACCGAGGCATGGAGCATAGAGCACAGGCTCGAAAGGGCAATGGATGCCCTTCGCTGTCCCTTACCCGATGCTAAAGTGAGCGTTCTTTCAGGAGGCGAAAGAAGGAGGGTAGCCCTCTGCAGGCTTCTGCTCAAGCAGCCAGACGTTCTCCTTCTTGATGAGCCCACAAACCACCTCGACGCAGAATCGGTGCAGTGGCTTGAAACAACTCTGAAGCAATATAAGGGAACTGTCATATGCATAACACACGACAGGTACTTCCTGGATAATGTGGCGGGCTGGATACTCGAGCTCGACCGCGGTGAAGGCATTCCCTGGAAGGGAAATTACTCATCGTGGCTCGAACAGAAAGCAAAACGGCTCGAGATGGAAGAGAAGGGTAATGTCAAGAGGAAAAAGATCCTTGAACGCGAGCTCGAGTGGGTAAGAATGTCTCCTAAGGCAAGACATGCAAAATCGAAGGCCCGACTGGGCGCTTACGAAAACCTCCTCAACCAGGATGTGAAACAGAAAGAGGAAAGACTGGAGATATTCATCCCTAACGGCCCGCGGCTTGGAGACAAGGTAATCGAAGCCCACAAAGTGGCCAAAGCATTCGATGACAAGATCCTTTTTGAGGAACTTGAATTCAATCTTCCTCCGAATGGCATCGTAGGAGTTATCGGTCCCAATGGGGCAGGAAAGACGACATTGTTCCGGATGATCATGGGGCAGGAGAAACCGACGAAAGGAACATTTAACATAGGAAGCACTGTTTCACTTGGGTATGTCGACCAGGCACATGAGGCAATCAGTCCCGAGAAAAGCGTTTATGAAGTGATTTCGGGCGGCCAGCCGGACATCATGGTGGGTAACCGTTTTGTAAATGCGAGGGCATATGTGGCGAGATTCAACTTCACAGGCGCTGACCAGGAAAAGAAATGCGGCGTGCTGTCAGGCGGTGAAAGGAACAGGCTTCATCTTGCCCTCACACTGAAGTCCGGCGCAAACGTGCTTCTTCTCGACGAACCTACCAACGATATCGATGTAAATACACTTCGCGCACTTGAAGAAGGGCTCGAGAACTTTGCGGGATGTGCAGTCATCATTTCTCACGACCGCTGGTTCCTTGACCGTGTTGCAACCCACATGCTTGCTTTCGAGGGCGAATCGAAAGTGGTATGGTTCGAAGGCTCATACTCTGAGTACGAGGAAAACTACAAGAGAAGGGTGACGGATACGACTCCGAAGAGGATAAAGTATAAGAAGCTCGTGTAATTCGAGCACCCCTTTCCCCTTCGGGGCATTCCCCCTGAAGGGGGAAAAATTAGTAGATAGAATTAAGCTCTTTTGCGCCTCTGCGTCTTTGCGTCTTTGCGTGAAACAATAATAACCTCACCTGCGAACTCTGGCATGTGAATGGCTTATCAGATGGCAGGTGGGCAGCAGGTGATGATTTTTCGTCAGCCATGCTTTCCGGGGACAACCGTTCTATGAATATCTGCATCATACCTGTTCCGGAGAATTGGTTGAATCGCTGATATTAAGGCGTGTGGCATGAGGCATGAGGGGCGTGGAGCTTCACTTTAGAATACCGATGCTTACACCCGCAATAGGCGATACCCCCGAAAAATCAAAATTGTATATATTCTTGTACCTGGTGAAGCCTGATTCACGGAGATATTTGCTGAGGCGTATGTTGCCGCCCGCGAATATATCGATTGCCAGTACCTTGAAGAGAGGAATCTGGTAACCAAGGACGGCTCCAACAGCAACCACGTCGAGATTCTGGACGACGCGATGATTAACCAGGACCGGAACTCCCGATTCCTGCTGCTCCATTACCTGGGAATAGCCCGTAATCGTGTAGTGACGGTACATGATCTCAGGAGCAGCATAAAGCCCGATTGGTGAAGTCCTCCTGCCGGGATGACCGGCCAGGAGATAATTTCTGAGCTGGAGCTTAACGCCGGCACCAGACATTACCTCGCCTTTGTAACTATCATAACTGCGTGTATCGGAGTTGTAAAATGCAAATGACTGGTTTGAAAAATACAGGTTTGAAAGACCCTGTTTTGTCGAATAGGTGGTCATGACGTTCAGGTTTGCTGAGAACCTGGGATTCAGAACCCTTTCGTAAGAGATGCTGAATGTGCCTTCAAGCAGACGCACAGGATCGAGCATAATGGCTGAATTATACGAAGGCGCGAAATCCTGCAGCACTTCAGCAGTTTCCTGATTTCTGCTCTCACTTGCCATTTTTTCAAATAATTCCTCATTTTTCCTGCTGAGCTTATAGAGAGAGTCGATCTCGTTTATCTTCCGGCTCATCTCCACCGGATCGAAACTAATCTGGTTCATCCTGGTGCTGAGTTCCCTGAGCTGGTTGTCCAGCTCTTTCGGCTTCGCTTCCCAGAGCTTGATCTTGGTGTCGAGGAGGTCGAGCTTTGAATCGAGAAGCTGCAGCTTCATATCCAGCATCTCCGAGCTCTGTGTTGAGGGATCCTGGGCAGAAGCAGAATTTGCAGAAATGATAAAAGCTGCGGCAAATGCTGCAGCAATGATCAAGATTATCTTTTTCATGATACAAATGTGTTGGTTAGGTTGTGTTTTAGTAAACAAAAATCCTGCCAAAAACATTAAGGACTTTCCTTTGTGTTCCTTAGTGATGACCCTTTGTGTCCTTTGTGGTTACATTTTTTTTTAATTATTTTTATCCTAAATCCTTTCGCCATGAAATTCACTTCTTCCTTCATTCTTGTTCTTCTTTTCCTTTCAGAAATAAATTGCCTTTCGCAGGATAACTGGACACATTTCAGGGGCAGCAGGCTGGATGGAATTTCATCTACGTCCAAAGTTCCTGCTGACTGGAATAATTCCATCAGATGGAAGACGGAAATCCATGGGAAAGGGCATTCATCACCAGTGGTCTTCGGGAATCAGGTATGGATTACGACAGGCACCCCTGACGGCAGGGAGCTGTTTGCCGTTTGTGCCGACTATGAAACAGGGAAGATCATTTATGATATTAAAGTTTTCACACCTGAAAAGGTCCCGGGGAAGCATGAGATAAATACATATTCAAGTCCCACGCCTGCAATCGAAAAGGGCTTTGTCTATGTCCATTTCGGAAGCTCGGGAACAGCATGTATCAGGACTGTCGATGGCACGATCGTGTGGAAAAGGGACGATTACAAATGCAAGCATGTTCAGGGTCCGGGTTCATCTCCCATGATTTATAAAAACCTGCTGATACTTCATTTTGAAGGAACAGATGTCAGGTACATCGTTGCCCTCGACAAGGCCACGGGAAAGGAAATCTGGAGGGCGGACAGGCCGGATGAACCATACATGGCTATGACAGAGATCGGGAAGAAGGCTTACATAACACCCTATATAATCAATGTGAAAGGCAGGGACCAGATGGTCTCAGTGGGTTCTGCTGTCTGCATCGCATATGATCCGCTTACCGGGAAAGAGATATGGAGAGTGGTGCGTGGCGCCGAGTCAACGGTTGCCATGCCTGTTTACGAGAAAGGAATGCTGTATTATTACTGTGGTTACCTTGTCGATGACCAGGACCCCAAATTTACCGAGATACTTGCGGTAAACCCTGACGGCAAAGGAGATATCACTTCAACCAATGTTCTCTGGAAAAAGCGTGATCCGCAGTCAACAAACCAGATCTCATCGCTTCTTATAAAAGACGGGCTGATCTATACCGTAACTACAAGGAATATAATGATGTGTATCGATGCGAAGACTGGAGATGAGGTCTGGACTGAGAGACAGAAAGCCAATTTCAATGCATCACCCGTTTTTGCAGGCGGCAACATATGGTTCTGTTCAATTAGGGGAGAAGTGATAGCAGTAAAGCCCGGCAGAAAATATGAAGTTGCCGTACATAACCAGATGGATTCAGGTATTTGGGGAACACCGGCATTTCTCAGGAACTCTGTAATACTGAGGACGGAAAAATATCTTTGCAGGATCTCAGACTAAAGCTCTTGCAGTTAGCTGTTCGCGCCCTTGTATGAGGGTTTGCAGTTGAAGGTTCGCAGGGGAGGTACGGGACTTTGTGGCTACGATTACCGGTAACTGTTCATTCGCTTCCTTAACCCGCTGATGGATTTATATGGGGATTCAATTATCAGCATATTGATTATCCAGTCGGGTATATTGCCGGCAGGGTCAACTAGACCTTCAAGCTCAACATGAGTCAGATTTTCAGCTGCTTCACTGACAATCCATGTTTGCCTGTAATCCTTTATACGCACCAGGTCATTCCGCTCAGGAATTATGCCATTGACCGAAACGGCTGAAATCCTGCGTTCACCGGATGAGTTTGTCGCTATAACCGATATATCGACGCACAGGTCGCGGTCGGGCACCGGCCAGGGCAGATCGTATACCAGGTAATATCTTGCTCCTTTATTCTTTTCATAATAAAGCACCTGATTCAGAGTGACATTTTTATCCCACCAGTCAGTATCATTTATATCTCTCAGAACATCGAATATTTTCTGAACAGGGGCCTTTATATCCGTAACCCCTTTGAAAGCTTTTATCGGTTTCCCTGGTTCAGAACGCGTATAAAGCTTTATGCCGTCCCTTTCCCTGACAAAATCCCACGATTGCGCCGGCAGCTGATGAGCCAAAAGCATAAAGATTGATATTAATAAGATGACAGACCGATATCTCATTTATTTTTTTGAACCTGTATTTAAATTAAAACAATCAAAAGAACATTAATCTCACAGTGTCGCTCTATCCTTTTTGAGCTACAAAGTTATTGTAGTTTTGATTTGTAACATTTAATCTTCTCGTTTACTCTATCAGATTGTAAACAATCCCTTTTAATTATGGATGCAATTCTCAGCAGCAAAACAATAAAAAGAGTTTTATACTCACAATTTAATAATGATGTCCCTGGAATTACGGATGATGAAAAGATTGGAATCATTCAGTTTCATTTTTCAAAAATTATGGAAACATTAGGGCTTGATCTGACTGATGACAGCCTCAGGGAAACGCCGGGCCGGGTGGCAAAAATGTACGTCAAGGAAATTTTCAGCGGACTTAGTCCCGGGAACAAACCCGAGATTAGCCTCTTTGAAAATAAATACGGCTACAAACGGATGCTGATTGAAAAAGACATAACATTATATTCCATTTGCGAACATCATTTTGTGCCAATCATCGGGAAGGTTCATGTAGCTTATATTCCCGATGAAGAAGTTATCGGGCTGTCGAAAATTAACAGGTTGGTGCAGTATTATGCAAAACGTCCGCAAGTTCAGGAGAGGTTGACAATTCAAATTGCAGAAGGATTGAAGGAAGTCTTGCATCACGATAATGTTGCAGTTGTCATTGAGGCAGACCATTTATGTGTAGCTTCCAGAGGCATTGGTGATGTAAACAGCTCGACAAACACTGCTGAATTTTCAGGACAATTTGAAGACTCACTGATCAAACAAGAATTTTTATCCTTTATTCACAACAAATAGAGTTATTTTATCGACCCGGGCAATCGGTGGGTGTATCAGGAATGCTTTTCTTTGCGGTTTGAGTAAAGAGAATCAAAAGTCAAAATTATGGATTTAGAAGCAATCAAATCAAAGATCGTGACCAATGTCTATCATATAAAGTCAGATAAAAAGGTTGCATTGCACAAACACACCGGTCACGATGAACTTTTTTATTGTGTTAAGGGTCAGGGTTTCGGCGTTTTGGAGAAAGAAGAAATTGAACTGACTGTGGGGAAAGTTTTTATTGTTCCATCAGGAACCATGCACGCATTAAGAACAGACAGCAACCTGCTGGTCAGTTCATTTTTAATTCCTGTTGTTATTGAAGAATTCTGAATATGGACCATATCTGCATTATCTCTTCAAGTATCAGAAAAGAAAGGTTCAGCCACAGGGCAGCCCTTTACCTTTCAGCTATATTGAAAGATCGATACCATGCGGAAGTTGAAATTCTTGATCTTCTCGAATATAATTTTCCGCTGTTCGAAGAAAGGTTGAAATACCTCGATGCTCCTACCGCTGAGACATTGGATTTTGCTGAAAAAGTCCGGAAAGCAGACGGACTGATCCTTGTCGTCCCGGAATATAACGGAGGGTATCCTGCAAGCATAAAAAATGTTATTGATCTGCTTACCGATGAATGGAGAAGGAAGCCTGTTGCTTTCGCGGTTGTTTCGAACGGGCAATTTGCAGGTTCACAGGTTATCTTTTCACTCCAGTTTACATTATGGAAAATTATGGCGCTTACGGTTTCACCCGCTATGCGTATCGCTGATATTGAAACCAGCATCGATGAAAATGGGATTCCAGCCGATAAAGCACTGATGGATAAGAAAGCTTCCGCGACCATTAAGGAGTTATTATGGCATATTGAAGCAGTGCGGAGGATGAAAATTCAGGATCGGCCCTGACCCGGGCCGCCCAGATAAGGTTTTTCTGGTTATTTGGACAGGGGTGTGTACTTCATCGAAACGGTTACCTGCATGGATTGATTGATTTTATTCCTTACCACTCCCGGAATTTTTATGTCATAATCTTCCGGTACAAGATGGAACTTTGAATCAGCTTCGATATTTCCGTTCGCGACTTCAACAGTGCCAGGTTCGTCGATTTCCTTTGTTTTGCCATGAATCGTAAGTTCACCCTTCACATTGACTTTATAGATGCCGTTCTTTGTAAAGTCCACTTCTGAAAGGTTGACGATCTTACCTTTGAAAATTGATTTCGGATATTTTTCCGATTCAATATAATTCTCATTGAAATCTCTCTCCATCAGGGCTCTTTCAAAATGAAATGACCTGTTGAGCACCTCAAATACCATTTCACCTGTCGAAGTATCAAGTGCGCCTGCTACCTGGTTATTATCAGCTTTTATGGTTTCCACCGGTGTTTCCGAATAGAAGCTTATGAAGCCATTCCTGGTAATGTACTTCTGGGCATTCATCGAGATGGACAGGAGAGCAATCAGACCAGAGATGGCAATATTTTTCAAATACTTTTTCATTTATTTAGTAACAACAGCAACCCGAAATAGTTTGTATTCACTCTATCCCTGAAGGTTTCTTCAGAGTGAAAACTCTCGAGATATTGAAACCAAAATGAATCCCTCCCTTTGTCCACCTTTCGATGGTTTCACCCATAAATGCCTTTTCGATCATGCCGGTTGAGTTAGTAAGCATCAGTTGGAAAACGTGTCCTCCGGTGTAAATATCAAAACCCAGGGTTAAAGGATTATAAGTTGTTTGGTTTTGATACGCTTCAGGGTTTATCAGGTAATAATATTCGGCGTTAAAGCTTATTCTCTTTGCCAGGTTAAACTTTCCTCCTGCCCCTATGGCAAAAAGGTTATATGAATCAACTGCAGCGGGAAGAAGGTTGTAGTGAACAAATGAAGGAGTGACCTGCAGAGACAGCTTAGGGTTAAATCTCCTGGCAGCAAGTATCTGCGCTGAATAAGCAGTCCGGGTGCTAAAAGGGACTTTTACAATATAATCCAGTGACCTGATGGCCACTGATGCAACTGCTGAAAGTGTAAGAGGCGCTGATGCCGCTCCGGCGGACTGCCTGAGTATTGCAAATTTGGCAAAAGCATCATATGTTTTGTCATACAGGCTTCTTCCCACCCCTGCCATTAACCTGTCGTGAAAACCATATTCAAGACCGAACCGCACATTATATATCTGGTCAATTCCGAAGAAGTTATACGCTCCCTGGTTCAATGTTCCGAAACGGTGGGATATTCTTACATCGAGCTGTCCCGCAGGCATCAGTTCCACAGAATGTCCGTTCAGGATCCTTGTTGAAAAAAAAGTATTGACTGTGTAACCTGATTTATCCGGAACATTCTTTTCAAGTATGTTCATCAGATCTTCCTGGGCAGTTAAAGCGGATGGGAACAACAATAATCTACACAGAATTACTGTGACGGGAATGAAATGCTTAGAATCTTTTTTCATAGTAATATGTTTTAATTAAATGATAGTGCTATGCTGGTTATCGGGAAGCCGGGGAAAAATCTGCAAGAAACGTCAGTGATCCTGAACATTCCGCTGTAACAAGACAATTTGAAATGTCAATGGTTCAACCCTGGTTAATCAAACTTAAATGACGTTTTTGCCCGGATTTTACAACCTTTCTTTCTTTAAACAGTTCAACAATCAAAATGTACTCATCTCATGAAAATGAGCTTCTTAAAATATAAAAGCAGGTCATTCTTAAGATTAATCCATGAACATTGAAAAACAAAGGTTACAGCAGGCCAATACTTTAAGTAATCCCTGGAAGAAATGGGGACCTTATCTTTCGGAAAGACAATGGGCCACTGTGCGTGAGGATTATAGCCCGGACGGCAGCGCCTGGGAATACTTTTCACATGATGATTCCCGCAGCAGGGCATACAGGTGGGGGGAAGATGGCATCGGGGGAATAAGTGATGACCGTCAGCTGCTCTGCTTCTCATTTGCCTTCTGGAACGGAAGAGATCCTGTTTTGAAGGAACGACTGTTTGGCCTTACAGGTAATGAGGGAAATCACGGGGAGGATGTTAAGGAATGTTACTATTATCTCGATAATACCCCGACTCACTCCTATATGAAAATGCTCTACAGGTATCCCGTTGATGAATATCCATATGAACCGCTTGTACGTGAAAACAGGATGAGAGACAGCCTTTCCCCGGAATTTGAGCTGGCAGACACGGGGATCTTTGATAAAGCAAGGTATTTTGACATATTTATCGAATATGCCAAGAACGATGAGAATGACCTTCTTATTAAGGTTACAGCCCATAACCGCAGCGGGCAGGAATCAGTCCTGGATATCATTCCAGTGGTATGGTTCAGGAATACCTGGTCGTGGGGTTATGATAACTACAAACCGCAACTAAGCAAATCAAAGCCGGGAGTGATTGCCATTGATCATAAAGAGCTTGGTAAATACTTTCTCTGTGCAGAAGGGAATACTGAAATGTTATTCTGTGATAATAATACCAATGCGCCTAAATTATTTGGTGCCGGCACTGCAGACAGATTCTTCAAGGATGGAATAAACGAATATGTTGTACATGGTGATGAAACAGCCATTAATCCTGACAATGAAGGTACGAGGGCAGCTGTAAGGTATCATCTGGAATTAAGCGGAGGCCAAAGCAGGAGCGTCAGGCTAAGGTTGTCTTCCGCACTGGAAAATGAGCCATTCCATGATTTTGACAAGATTTTTGAATCCAGGATAGCTGAGGCAAACGAATTTTATAATGAATTGCTTGCAAGGGACAGCAATTCGGAATTGAGCAGGATTCAGAGGCAGGCGATTGCAGGCATATTATGGAGCAAGCAATTCTATTATATTGATATTCCCCAATGGTTAAAAGGAGATCCTGCACAACCGGAACCGCCAAAGACCAGGCTCGAGGGCAGGAACAGCGACTGGATGCACCTGAACAATGCCGACATCCTGTCAATGCCTGATAAATGGGAATATCCATGGTATGCTTCATGGGACCTGGCCTTTCACTGCGTGACGCTTGCAATGGCAGATGCTGAGTTTGCCAAAAGTCAGCTTAAGCTCCTGACAAGGGAATGGTACATGCACCCGAACGGACAACTGCCTGCATACGAATGGGCTTTTTCCGATGTTAACCCTCCTGTACATGCATGGGCCGCCTGGAGAGTATATGAGATCGATAAAAAAGAGAAAAACAATGAAGGAGATATCGCATTCCTTGAGTCTGTGTTCCATAAGCTCCTTCTGAATTTTACCTGGTGGGTAAACAGGAAAGACGAGCATAATCACAATATTTTCCAGGGTGGATTTTTGGGGCTGGACAATATAGGACTTTTTGACCGCAGCTCTGAAATACCAGGAGGTGGTCATATAGAGCAATCTGATGCAACAGCCTGGATGGCAATGTACTGCCTGAACCTCATGAGGATATCCCTGGAGCTTTCAAAAAGCAATCCTGTATACCAGGACCTTGCAACAAAGTTCCTTGAACATTTCCTGTACATTGCCGGGGCGATGACAAATATCGGAAAGCAGGGTATCGACCTGTGGGATGATGAGGATGAATTCTTCTACGATGTCCTTCAGACACCGAATAATATTACGAGGATGAAAGTAAGATCACTGGTTGGATTAATACCCCTGTTTGCCGTTGAAGTCCTCGAACCCGATATAATAATCAAATGTCCGGATTTTGCACAGAGGATGAACTGGTTTCTTAAATACCGGCCTGATCTGGCCAGCCTCGTGTCGAGATGGAATGTTGAAGGGAAAGGGGAAAGAAGGCTGTTTTCGTTGCTCAGGGGGCACCGGCTTAAAAGAATTCTGAAAAGAATGCTCGATACGACTGAGTTTTTATCCGACTTCGGTGTGCGTTCATTATCAAAAGTTCATGAAGAAGAACCCTATACGCTTAAACTTGAGAATTTGGAATATAAAGTAGATTACCAGCCTGCAGAATCAAGGAACAGGTTATTTGGCGGAAATTCAAACTGGAGGGGTCCGATCTGGTTCCCGGTGAATTTCCTTATTATTGAATCTCTTCTGCGTTTTCATCAATATTATGGTGATGACTATAAAGTTGAATGCCCGACAAATTCCGGAGTTTATCTGACTCTGAAAGAAATCGCATTTGAACTCAGATCACGGCTCATCAGGCTGTTTCTTTTGCCCGAAAATCGATCGTGTACCGGCCCCGAGCAGAACTTGAATTTTCAAATTGCTCCGGGATGTAATGATTATATTCTTTTCTTCGAATATTTTGACGGCGACAGCGGTAAAGGTCTGGGAGCCTCTCATCAGACGGGTTGGACATCCCTCGTAGCTAATCTTATACAATCAGAAGCTGAATGAAGAAATGTGCCAGACGGTGTACAATTGTTCCCTACCTGTGATAATAGATGTTGTAAGCAATCCAGTCTACAACGGAAGCTGCAAAATATACCTGGTGCAGCGAAGAATATATTGACCTTATATCTTCGACCGACTCCCCAATCAGGGCTGAAATGGTTGTCCTGGTTCCGTCCTCAAAGGTGAGTTGTATATCACGTTCCTTGCAAACCGACGCTTCAGAATCCTGCTTGCGATCAATTATCTCAACTTTCGCTCCAGGCTGAACCTTTCCATTGACCAGGACACTTATTTCGTGAGAACCCGATTTTCTTATGATTTGAACATCACCTACTGTAAGGACATACTGGTGTTCCCTGATTTTGGAAGTATCATTACTGATTATAATAAGCTGCTCACCATAGAGGACTTTATCGTCATTCTTTATCGTGAATGATGAGAGGGCAGTATCTCCTGATTCATAGCTGTATCCTGCAGTATAGCCATTTGGGAATTTAAAGCCTGCAGTATAATTCCTGCCGGTCACCGGTTTTACAAGAGCGTTAATGTTCAGGCTTCCGGCATATTTGTCATCTATACTGATCTCAGATTCAAGCAGGTAATCATAATCATGAAAGCTATTATAATTATTATGATATTCAGAAACTTTAATTGTAAAATTATTCTCAAGCGAGGTATCAGCCTTTGAAATATTCCTGAGGAGCCAGGACCGCATGACCTTTTTCAGCGGCATATTCACGATCATCTGCTCGCTTTCACCTGTCCTGGTAAAGAAATTCATTATCGACATTCCCCAGAGATTGTATGAAGATGGCCTGACGTAATCATAGATTCCTTTGATGGTATCAAGGGTAATATAAACTTTGTAGTCTGCAGCCGCTGATTTGGTTGTGAACTCATCTTTCGAGGTCAGGATGCTGAATGCCGGCATCGAGGATATTGATCCGACTGCAGAATTCAGCTCCATGGCTCCGTCATTAATGGCTTCCCTCAGCGATTCTTTTTGCGGATCATTCTTTGTGCAGCCGGTAATGAGTATGAAAACCATGGCTGCAGCAAACAGGTTTTTTGACATATTCTTCATATTGCCTTGATTTAGTTAGAAATTTAATGTTAATATGATTTTCGATTAATATCAAAATTAGGTGACAGTTGCATCTCCCTAAATAATATTCACCGAACAGCCGGGAATAATCTCCGAAAGATTCCCGATTTATGACCTTGTCTGTCCCCTGTATCAAGGCTTCATTTGATATTCCCTCCCGCTCCGAGGCCATTTGAAATGACAAGAGTGAGTGTGAGAGCGGGTATTGAGGAAAAACAAACGAGAGTGTTGGCACCGCTCTCACTCTCGCTCTTTTTCAGTAGCCCCACCAGGAATCGAACCTGAATCTAAGGTTTAGGAAACCTCCGTTCTATCCATTGAACTATGGGGCCAAACGAAGCGCAAAAATAAAGTATTTTTTGCTGAATTCAAATTTTCAGAAAATAAAGGTGCAGAGACGCGCAAATTGCGCATCTGAGGCAGGCCTGATATTGATATTATTTTCTCTTTATCGTCTGCCACCTGTTCTCCGCCATTTCCATGGCGAATGCATCATAGCCAATCTCTTTGATCCTCCTGATGCAGGCCGACCTGTCAGAGTTTAAAATTAAACCGATGACCTTTGAGAAGAAATTATTGTATTTCTTACAGTCGGCAAGTTCATCTTTATCGCAGTCAGCACAACTCTTATAGTTGTTCTCAATACAGCACTCCCTGATCCTGCACCAGCTTGCTTTCATGTTTTCGCGGCAACCAGGGCACTTGCCTTTCAGATATGAGCCGCATGAACTGCAGTAAAGACCGCAATAGGCAATAAGATCATTGTCAACCTTAATTTCCTTTAAACCAGTTGTTTTCATAAGCCAATACTTTAAATTACGTAATTAATTCAGTAATTAATTACGTAATTCTTAATTTCTTGAGATCTCGTATAAAATTGATACGTCGACGTTTCCCTTTATCATTGACCAAACCGGGCAATAGGTTTCTTCAGAGAGTTTTACCACTTTATCGAGATCAGCTTTCTGCAGGTCCGGAGATTTCACGATAAGCTTCATTTCAATTGAGCTGAAACCCGTCGGATGCTCCTGTTTCCTCATTCCCGTGCTTTCGATTCTGAAATCGTGAATGGTCTTGTTCATCCTTCTCAGGAAAGTCAGTGCAGAGCTCCCCAGGCACGATGAAAGGCTTAAAAGTAAAAGCTCAAGGGAAGTATAACCAAGGTTATCCCCGAGAGGCGGAGTATAATCAATGTGAACAGGTTGGGTTCCGCTAACGCTTCCTTCGAAATGAAGCTTGTCATTAAGGAGGCTGATCGAGGTCTTCAGCTTTTTCGATTTGTCAGTTTCAGGATTCATTCACGAATGTTTAATTCAAATATAAATCATTGACACGATTAAATAAGCTGAAGTGGTCATAGAGTTAATTTTAAGGTATCAATTCTTTTGTATGAAGCAGAAGCTCTTTTCCGCCAGGTGTTCCGTGACCGGGAACGACGATCTTTGCATCACAGAATCTATTGATCACTTTATCTATTGTGGCACGGTATTCAGAGACATCCCCATCCGCTGTGTTCCCCAGGTTCCCGGAATCCATGCTTTTACACATGCAGCCGGGAAAGAGGATCTTTTCCGAAGGTATCCACACAACAACATTGTCAATTGAATGTGCCGGTCCAAAGTAATAGCACATGACAACTTTGTTGCCAAGGCTAATCTTTATCGAATCGCGGAAGCCCTGATCAGCAGACGGCAGGTTTTTCTTTTTTGCAATATCTGTTGTCAGCTGGTTTGCATATGATTTTATTCCCCTGGATTTAATATAGATTAAACCACCCATGCAGTCTTCATGCCAGTGGTTGGGAATGAATCCCTCTATTTTTAATTTCATAGTGTTCTCAAGATAGTAGACCAGTTTGGAAGTAAGAGAATCATTCCAGGGAGTGTCGAAAAGAAAGGCTTTTTTTTCATTGATAAATATCAGCCCGTTTGCTGAGGATCTTCCGTAACCAGGCAGAACGGCATAGGAAACATGCATGTAAGCATTTGCGGTAATCCTGACTAATTCAAGATCCTGCGAGATCCTTATTCTTTCATTCGTTTGAGCCGCAAGCTGCCGGATAAGAACCAGAAGAAGAATAATCAGACATGTGGTACTTTTAATTTTCATACAGCAGGGAATTGCAGTACGAAGTTTCAATATTTCCGGTTAATGTGCAAATTGATTTTAATATCTGAACATTCCAAAAGTTCTCATGTTGAAATTTACAGAAATGTTCAATCGAATAATATTTACGATTATGGCAAAGAATGATGTTCATGTAGTACCTGAGAATAAAGAGTGGGCAGTTAAGCTAAAGATCCACGCAACATAAAAGGATAAGCTCAAATATTAACTTAAAATTTATCATCATGAGTCACGAACAATACAGAGGAATAATTGATTCATTGTATCAATGTGCGATAGACTGCATTCATTGTGAGAATGCATGTCTCGAGGAATCAAACGTTAAGGGGCTGGTTAAATGCATACGCCTCGACCGCGACTGTGCGGATGCATGTCTTTTCACGGCTAAGCTGCTTGCGGGGGAAACAGAGTTTTCGGATGAGATTACCACAATCTGCGGAAAGATCTGTGATGCCTGTGCAGAAGAGTGTGAAAAGCATGCTTCACATATGGATCATTGCCGTGTGTGTGCAGAATCGTGCCGGAAATGTGCACAGGACTGCAGGTCGCTTGCAAGGGTACATGTTATGTAAGGCTTGGAGCATGGAGCATGGGGCAGAAGCAAGCTCTTAATCTTTAGTTTTCGAAGGTGTAACCGGTTCAGTAAGGAACCATTTTTGGGAGGGCATATCGCGAAGATAATCTTTCTGGAAATTGTACTCCGGGTGAGATGAAAGGAAATCCTTTGCAACAAACGGCTTACCGCACGGATGACCTGCAACAGCCCAGAGCTGAAGCTTTGACGCAAGATTCCCGTCGGTTGCCTTGCCGGTAACAGCTCCGGCAGCAAAATATGCCGAGGGCCAGTCAATGCCGGGTCTGCCGATGCTGTCCTCGTCGATATGCCCGCAAAGTGAAAAGCGTCCCGCAAATACTTCTTTCCGTCTCATGTCGAAATGATCACCCATAAAAGCCTTTGCCGACCCGACATCTATTTTGCCCTTGTACTCATTCATAAGCTGCTCCCACCGCAGCCGTCTCATGTTTGCGGATTCATCTGCTGAATTGGGATCAAAGGAAGTCTCTTCTTTGGTAAGCTTTTCATGAACGGGGAAGTTGGAGCCGAAAAAATAACCATCCTTTGATTTCTCGATAAACTGGTTCTTAAGCCCCAGTTCCAGCCTGGCTATTTCACCTGTTTTATTATCTCCGATAAGCCAGTCGTTGGCATACCCGCCATTGTTCCCTTCCATCATTATTTTTATCCATTCATCGATTGTCGAGGCATATTGCACCGCTTTCCTCGCCCTTACGAATTCAGCGGTACCGGTTGTGTCAAAGCCATTGAACCCGCTGATGGTTGTTTCTGTCACAACGAGTCCTGCAGAGTTTATATTGAAATCATCGCCGCTATGAAGAAACCCGGGCAGTGCATCCATAACGATCCGGTTACCTTTTTCCGGAACCAGGTCAATGATGATATTCCATCTTTCGCCGATGACATACTCACTCCAGTTGTTATGGGCGATTACGATCTTTCCGTCGGTGGTCCATGAGCCAGTTGCGGCAATTGCACTGCAATGTTCGGGTGGTTTGTTATTGACCTGGTTATTCAGCCAGGGGACATAATAACCAGTGGTTTCGAGGAAAGCGTTCATGGCGATCACGTCTTTCAGATCGATGTTGCCAGGTCCTGTTTTTGCATTCACGCCGTCGGTAATTCCCTGCATTTCCTTACGGTATTCATCGGGGATCTTTGACCAGAATAACCTGTAAGATTCATTCCTGTAAAAGTTCCAGTCCCTTCCTGTTGTCACTTTGTAATTGGCATCCAGGGCACCTTTCAGATCGAGAATCTCAGGAGCAAGAAGGTAGCCGTGCTGGTATCCCATGTCCCTGGGAGAGCCCTCAATATGTATAAGGATCCAGCCGTTCTTCTCAGTGCGTGTCGAGTTTGCAAGCCGGGAGTCATCTGTTGAATTCTTCCTGTCAGCACAGCCGGACAGTACAAGGAAGGAGACAAGGAGGAGGATGGATGTTTTTTTCATTGCGGATGGGATTATGATGGTGAAGATAATGATTTTCGTTGAAGTAGGGGGGGCTGGAATAATGGTCAGAGATGTCTGGCGAAAATCAGTGGAGAGGAGGAGGTTTTTGAAAAATGACTGACCGGTCAGTCATTTTATGTTTACGAGATGTAAAACACAGAGAAACAAGATTATAAGATTGACATTTGTAAAATGACTGACCGGTCAGTCATTTTACATAATAAGTAAAATACCATAATTACAATCTCATGAAAAAGGCCAACAATCAGACGTCCTCCCCTTACTTAATTCCCTCTTAACTGCTTCTTAATTTAGACCTAACCGGCGACAACCGGCAACCCGCTATTTTCATTTCTAAATAAGGGGAGAACCTATGAGCGCCGGTGAAATAATGAAAGTAATTGAATTCCTTGAAGATAACCGCAGTTACCTTAATCCTGTACAGGTTGAGTATTTAAGGTCCCTCAGGAAATATCTTACCTGGAAGGGAAGCCTTTCAAAAGAACATGTCAGGATCATGCTGAAACTAAAGAAAAGAATGCCCTCCCGGATCTGATCACCTGCCCTTACTATTTACCGCTTACTATTTACTCCTGAATGCGGTTAAGCATCTTTTTCATACATTTATACCCTTCATTATTAAATTATTCAGTATATGAAAAAGCAGCTCCTGACCGCATCAGCCATTTTGGCTTTGATTCCTCTCAGCCTTTCGGGGCAAAACCGCGATAAAGCTGTATTCAGGACCAGCCAGCCCGGCTTTTATCAGACAATTCTGAGAGATGACCAGGAAATGCAAAAAAAGGAAACACCGGTCGACCGCGGGAAAAGTTTTGTGGTTGATCTTTCTGTGACATCCCTGCCAAACAAAGTAGACCTTTATAAGAACAGGCAATGGCACAATCCTCCGGTTTCGCAGGGGGCCACAAGCACATGCTGGTGCTTTTCAACAACATCTTTTCTTGAATCCGAGGCTTACCGTATTAACAAGGTGCACGTTAAGCTGTCAGAGATGTACACCGTTTACTGGGAATATGTGGAAAAGGCACGCCGCTTCATTCGTGAAAGGGGTAACTCGGCTTTTGCTGAAGGCTCGGAGGCAAATGCTGTTACTCGCATGTGGAGAACCTATGGTACCGTTCCGGAGGAATCTTATACCGGGTTACCTGATGGACGTAAGTTCCATAACCATACCGCAATGTTCAGTGAGCTGGAGAGTTATCTTAAATCAATGAAGGAAAACTCATCGTGGAACGAAGAATCAGGCATTGCCACTGTAAAGTCTATTATGAACCATTATCTCGGCGCTCCTCCGGCTGAAGTTACGGTAAACGGACAGAAACTGACACCGGTGCAATACCTGAAAGAAGTTGTGAAGATCAATCCCGATGACTATGTCGATATTCTTTCCTATTCGCAGGAGCCGTTTTACAGGAAGGTTGAATATAAAGTTCCGGATAACTGGTGGCATAATGCAGACTATTATAATGTGCCTCTGAACGAATTCATGTCTGCCCTGAAGAATGTTGTCAGGAACGGGTTTACGGTCAGTATAGGGGGAGATGTCTCGGAGCCGGGGATGGACAGGATGACACAGTGCGCAGTCATACCCGATTTCGATATTCCTTCTTCTTATATCAATGACGATGCACGTCAGTTCAGGTTCACAAACGGGACCACCACAGATGATCATGGCATGCACCTCGTGGGTTACCTTGAAAAAGATGGCAAGGACTGGTATCTTATAAAAGACTCCGGGTCAGGTTCCAGGAATAATCCTGAATCCGGGGAGTTCGGTTATTATTTCTTCACTGAAGATTATGTGAAGCTTAAAATGATGGACTTCATGGTGCATAAAGATGCAGTGACCGGGCTGCTTCAGAAATTCAAATAATTACCTGGGAAAAAAGAACTAATCAGCAAGGTCGCAAGGCAGACTTTCGGTATTTAATTTTCGGTATCCCGAATAAGTTTCCTAACTTGTACTGTTTTAAGAACTTCCGAACGCATTTGTAACATTTGTTACAAAATGGAATCAGGATCTTATTAAAAAAACCTGGAAATGGAACGCAGAACATTTATCAGGAACACCGGCCTCGCTGCAGGTGCCCTGGCAACTTCAAAATTTACATCGGCCTTCTCCAAAGCTGATGCTGATGACTTCCCCCTGATGGATCTTCATGTTCATCTTGCAAACACCCTCACTATCCGTGACATTATGGATATCAGCAAGAAAACCGGTATCCGTTTTGGCGTGGTGGTTAATCCGGGCTATGGCGTCAATGATGACACCACCCTGAACAGGTTCATCGACTCAATTCTTCCTTATCCTGTTTATATCGGCCTCCAGCCGATGACACCGGGATGGTCAAAAAGCTTCTCCCCGGAATCGCTGAAGAGGCTCGATTATATCCTGATGGATGCCCAGACCATTCCTTCAGGCAATAAATACAATGATACTCTGCGCATCTGGAACTTCGACACCTATGTCGACGATGCTGAAGCATTCATGGAAAAATACATGGATCACATACTGCAAATCATCAATAACGATGAGCCGCTGACCACTTTCGGCTGGCCTCTCTTCCTTCCCGTATGCATCGCAAGCGATTACTATGCACTCTGGACAGAGGAGAGGATGCAGAAAATTATCAGTGCACTGAAGAAGAAGAATCTGAATGTTGAGATCAACGATCTTGCCCACTGCCCTCATGAGAAATTCATCAGTATGGCAAAAACGGCCGGGCTGAAATTCGCATTCGGTTCAGATACACGAGACAATAAAGCAGGACGCCTTGATTACTGCAAGGCAGTAGCAAAAAAATGTAATCTGAAGAAAGACGATTTCTTCATTCCCAAACGGGTTCTGAAAGGTTGACTTCCGCCATGGTCACATACAGGAAATTTCAGTTCGGCTGGTTCATAGTTTGTGTATTCGTCATCGTAATAGTATTCATGACACTGGGATATATTTACCAGTGGGGGAACAGCCCGATTGATATTTACAGTTACATATTTTTCATGACTCTTTTAGGTTTAATATTGCTTTCATTTTATGGGCTCACCGTAGTTGTGAATGAGGAGGATGTTAAAATCATTTTCGGCATAGGACTTTTCACGAAAAAGATAAAACTACATGCTGTCAGATCAACCAGCATCGTAAAGTACCCGGTATTTGCAGGTTACGGCATACGGTTCGTTCAAAATGGGATCCTTTATAATGTAAACGGAACGGAAGCTGTTGAATTAAAGCTTACCGGGAAACGGGATATTATACTGATCGGGACCGACGATGCTGAAAATCTAAAGAATGCCATTGGAAAGCATTTGGGTTCAAAACACACTATCTGAATGATATCATGAAAACATCGATAAGGAGACTACCTGAGTTAAAGGTTGTCAGTTTTGAAGGTTACTCGCCCGATCCGGAAATGCAGGCCTTCAGGAAGGTGGAGGAATGGATCAGGGATCATCCTGAGGATGAAGACCGGAGGATCTTCGGTCACAATATCGATGCTGAAGGAAAACTTTCACTCGATCCGCAAAATGCCGGTTATAAGGTGCTGGTTTCAGTCAACGACTATCCTCCCGAAAAGAAAGATCTTAAAACAGAGGTGATCAGCCCAGGCAAATTCCTGGTGGTGAGCACAGGCGGGAAAATTGATTCCGCAGGTCAGTGGGTGATGGAAGGCTGGCAGAAAATGAACCAGCTGATAGATTCGGAGAACCTGAAAGTCAAGAGCTCCCCCAGATGGTATGAGGAACATCTGCCATCACCTGATCCTGATTCAATGATGATGGACCTTTACCTGGAACTGGAATGAGTAATTCACCCGATATATTCATCGGAATCAGGAACCTGCCTGAGACGAAAATCATCGGCATGAAGATGCAAATGACCTTTGCCGGTAACAGGACCTCCGAATTGTGGAGAAGATTCATGCCGCGCAGGAAAGAGATCAGGAATGCCGTTTCTGATGACCTCTTCTCAATACAGATATATTCCGGGGATTTTGATTTCAGCAGGTTCGATGTGAACATGCCTTTCGAAAAATGGGCCGGCAGGGAAGTCCCTGATTTCAGTTTCGTTCCTGCAGGAATGGAAGCACTTGTCCTGGATGAAGGATCATATGCTGTTTTCATCCATAGAGGTGCGGCATCGGAAGGGGAGAAGACGTTCAGGCACATCTTCGGGGAATGGTTGCCCGGTTCCGGATACAAGATCGATCTGCGGCCACATTTTGAAATACTCGGAAAGAAATACAAAAATGAGGATCCGGATTCAGAGGAGGAGATTTGGATTCCGCTATATGAAGAATGATGCCACAAAGGCACAAAGGCGCTAAGATTTGACCGGGTATATTCCTCTGTCTTCTTGAAACTTTGTGTCTTTGCGCCTTAGCGGCATAAAATGGACATGCTATGGAAATCTTCGATTTAACACCCGAATTTGAAAGCAAATATTTCTGCTGTCTCGAGGACTGGTCCGAGGAGGTGAAAGAAGCCGGCGATCATAAGGCGTGCTGGTACAATAAGATGAAAGACAAAGGGCTAAGGGTTAAGCTTGCCCGGAATGAGAATGGCATTTGCGGGATGATCCAGTACCTGCCTGCAGAGCATTCCATCTTCGAAGGCAGGGATCTTTATGTCATTATGTGCATCTGGGTTCACGGACACAGGCAGGGTGTGGGAAATAACCAGAAAAAAGGAATAGGGAAAGCCCTTCTCGAAGCAGCTGAGACCGATGTACGGCAGAAAGGCTCGAAAGGGATTGCAGCCTGGGGAATTGTCATGCCTTTCTTCATGCGTGCTTCCTGGTACAAACGGCATGGATACAGAACAGTCGACAAATCAGGTATCATAAGACTGCTCTGGAAGCCATTCCGGAACGATGCGATTCCTCCTTCGTTCATTAAGCAGAAAAAGAAGCCTGAGCTGACACCCGGAAAGGTTAATGTCTCTCTTTTTATGAATGGATGGTGCCCGGCGCAGAACATCGTTTATGAAAGGACTAAGCGCGCCATATCAGGCTTTGATGGAAGGATTGAAGTTCATGAGTATGATACTCTTGACAAAAACCTTCAGAGGGAATGGGGAATATCGGATGGTGTTTTTATCGACGGCAAAGAGATAAGGAACGGTCCCCCGACACCCTATAAGAAAATCAGGATAATTGTGGAGAAAAAGGTGAAAAGAATGAGATGAGCAGCTTACATTGAGAATGCGCTGAACACAAAATACAAGCCGCCTCCGATTGCCGCTGAAACAGGTATTGTCAGCAGCCATGCCCAGAAGATCTTTGTTGTGACGCCCCATCTTACAGCTGAAACTCTTCTTGTTGAGCCTGCACCCATAATTGCTCCGGTTATTGTGTGGGTTGTGCTAACCGGGATGCCGAAATGAGTAGCTCCGAATAATGTAAGAGCCCCGGCAGTTTCCGCACAGAACCCCTCAAATGGCCTGAGCTTGGTTATTTTCTGTCCCATTGTCTTGACTATTCTCCAGCCACCGAACAATGTTCCGAGTGCAATTGCTGCCTGGCAGGATAAAACTATCCAGAGTTCAATCTCTGAATCCGTTGTCGCCTGGTTTGCTGCAATTAATGCAACCCAGATTATTCCCATCGATTTCTGCGCATCATTACCTCCGTGACCAAGGCTGAAGGCAGATGCTGACAGTAGCTGTAACCTGCGAAAATATTTGTCGACTCCTCCGGGCGTGCTTCTTTTTGCAATGTGAAGCACAATCACCGATATGATGAATGAGATCACCATCCCGAGCAACGGCGCCAGCACGATAAAGGTCAGGATCTTTATAACGCCGGAATAAACCACTGACGAAAATCCGCTTCCTGCAATTGCTGCCCCCACAAGACCTCCGACAAGGGTGTGCGAAGAGCTGGACGGTAGCCCCCACCACCAGGTTGCCAGATTCCAGATTACAGCTGCTGTTACTGCAGCCGCAATCAGATCTAGTGTAACGATATCGGGATTAATGACTCCTTTCCCGATTGTTGTTGCAACTTTAAGTGGAAATATCAGGAATGCCAAAAAATTAAAAATGGCGGCCATTATCACGGCGGCTACCGGAGAAAGTACTTTGGTTGAAACTACAGTTGCAATTGAATTTGCTGAGTCGTGAAAACCATTTATGAAATCGAAGAGCAGAACCAGCCCGACTATCAAGTATAAATAGGTCATTCTGTTATAGAATTAACAGTACGAAATTAGACCATCCTGATGGTACTTGAACAGTAAAACCTGTTACGTTTTTGTTACAGTTTAAGGAAAGTGCATTAGTGTGCGATAAAGTACGTAGAGTTTATTAGAATAAGTACTTTAAATACTCTAGGCACTGTAGGCACTCTTGGCACTTTAGGAACTTTTATTACCCTTTAGGCAGCGAGAAAATGAACTCGACACCTCCCGATGGGATGTTTCTTACTGATATTTCCCCGTTATGAAGCAAAATGGCATTTTTAACTATCGACAGGCCCAATCCTGTTCCACCTGTTTTCCTGGACCTTCCCGAGTCTATCCTGTAAAAACGTTCGAACACCCTTCCGAGATGATCCCCGGGAATACCGATCCCATTATCGCTGAACGAGAAATAATGATACTTTTCATCCTGCCTGTCATGTTTCACTGAGATGACAGTGCCTTCACCGGCATAATTCATCGAATTTTCCAGCAAATTCTGGAATACCGAAACAAGAAGCGACCTGTTCCCTTCGACAAACAAATCATCCGGCATGTCGCAAAACATCTTCATTTTTTTCTTATCGAGCATGGAGGCGAAATTATCCCTTACCTCGCAAAGGATCTCCTTAACACTGATTTTCTCAGTCTTGAAATTTCTGCCCGCCTCCTCGATCCTGTTGAGAAGCGCAATATCGTTTATAAGCTCGGTCAGCCTGTTCGACTGCGCAAGTATCCTTTGCAGGAAGTATGCTTGTTTGTCAGGGGGTATGTCTTCCCCTGTTATCAGCGTTTCAGCATATCCCTTTATCGATGCCACAGGCGTCTTAAGCTCGTGGGCGATATTTGAAGTCATCTGCTGCTTTATGATCCTGTTTGTTTCAATGCTGGTTATATCGTTCAATATGATCTCAAAACTCTCGTCATGAAAAATAATGCATTGAACGAGGAAAAATCTTCCCCCTTTGTTAACCTGGTATTCCATCCTGTGAAGACCTGATCCTGTTTTCTGCTTTTCCAGGAATTCGAGCAACGGATTAAATTCGGTTATCCCGGAAAAAATATCGGGATTGATCCTGGGTTCACCGGAAATATAATTCAGGAACTCTGTAAAATGGCTGTTGGAAAGGATTTTTTCATTGTTTCGCGTGAAGAAGGCAACCCCCTCATTAAGCACGTTCAAATGCGTGAAAAGCCGCTCTTTTTCAACTGCAAGGTCATCTTTCATCTTCTGGAGGCTGCCATACATACTGATTATTTCCTCGCTTATTGTTCCCAGTTCGTTTTTAGGGAATGACAGATCAGGGTCCATGGGTTCATTGCGGCTTACCTTAATGGCAAAATCCCTCAGCATTGTGACCGATTCCGCAAATTTGTTGGTGACAAGAAGCAGGATGATCCAGAACAGAACAAAGGCCAGGAGGATCACAGGTACAAACATCTTGTCAGCAATCATGAAGTTGACAATGTTTATATCGTAGATCAATGCTGCACGTATATAGTACCTGTTGTAAAAACGTGAATAATAGTAATACGGAATTCCTGTTGTGGATGATTTCCTTATTGCCGTGCCGAACTCTGAGAATGTTGACTGCATAATTTCTGGACGTTCACGATGGTTGGCCATGTTTGACCAGTCACGTACCGAGCTGTCGTAAAGTACCTTTCCGTCGTTGTCAACAACTGTGACCCTCAATTCTTCCTGGGGCATTATTCTCATCAGCGAATCGATAAGCTGGTAATTTCCTGAAGGATAAATTTTATTTATGAGGATATAGTTATTTGTAATCTTTGTGATATTGTAAAGTTCATCATCCAGGGTCTCGGTCCTGAACTTCTTTTCACGCGAGTACATATAACCCACTATGAGCAGCGTAAATAAAATGAATACAACTGAATAGTATAGAAAAAGCTTATTCCTGAACCTGCTTTGTAAAATCATCCGGATGATATTAATTAATCTCAAAATAATACCCGTATCCTGTTTTGTTTTTCAGGTACGCGCCATATTTACCCATTTTGTTCCTTAATCTTGTAATATTCACGTCTACAGTACGATCCGTAACCACTACATCATCTCCCCATATTCTTTGAAGGATATCCTCGCGGGAAAAAACTTTGCCATTTCCATTTACAAGCAGGAACAGTAATTCATATTCCTTTTTTGTAAGTTCCAAAGGATTGCCTTCCACCAGCACTTTCTTTCTCGTATGATCAAATTCAATGTTTTCGGTGTAAGAGTTCCGACCGGTTTTCTTTGACCCCGATTCGGTCCTGTTAAGAACTGCCCTCACACGGGCTTTCAGCTCATTGACCGAGAAAGGCTTGGTTATATAGTCATCAGCTCCCAGGCTGAAGCCGGTGAGAAGATCATTTTCGGTATCGCGGGCAGTCAGGAAAATTACGGGTATGTCTGATTGCATCTCCTTTCTGAGCTTATCAGCCATTTTGAAACCCGACATTTCACCCATCATTATGTCGAGTATTACCAGGTCAAAATCGCTGATATCTTTTTTAAGTGCTTCCTCAGCTGAGAGTGCAATATCAGTGGTGTAACCTTCAGTGCTCAGATTGTACCGGAGTATTTCACAGAGGTCCTCCTCGTCATCGACAATAAGTATTCTTTTGTCTTTTTCCATTGTGATTCCCTGTTAAGAGAATGACTTCCGTCTTCCGTCTCTGTTTACTTCTCAAAATCTGAATGCCTTATATCAGTTCCCTGAAGTGAGTAAATGGTTGCCTCAGCGATGTTTGTGGCATGATCGGCGATCCGCTCGATGTTCGTGATGATGTTTTTAATATCAATGTAGCTCAGGAGCATCTCTTTTGTCTTTTTGTCAATATTCGCTTTTGAAATGCTGTTTGCGATAAGCTTGTTGTTCATTTCATCCACAACGGCATCGTTCTTAATTGTCCAGATTGCGTAATCCTGGTCATTGTTTACAAAAGACAGCAACGATTTTTCAACCATAACCCTGCCCGACTGGAACATGTTAAGTATCACGTCTGACATTATCCTGTATTCGCCTGTCTTTGAAATTGTGACAATGGCATAGGTGATGTTCATAACAAGATCGCCTATTCTTTCGAGGTTAATGGTCATCCTGTAAATTGAAATGAGCTTCCTGAGATCTGAAGCAAGCGGCTGGTAAAGGACAATCGAGTTGATGAACTTATCGCTTATCACAACTTCGAGCCGGTCAATCTCCTTTTCATTCCTGTTTATCTCATTGATGATCCTGTTATTTTCACCTTCATCTGCGGAAAGCATCACCTTTTCTATCAGGTTAAGCTGAAGGAGAATAAGATCGGCCATTTCCTGGAAGCTTTTGGTCGTATCCTGAATGGATTGTTCTTTCTTTGTGCTCATATGCAATGTGATTGCAAGTTAATCATTATTAATCAGTTTAACCGAATTTGCCTGTGAGGTAAGCTTCAGTTCTGGGATCCTTCGGGTTTGTAAAAAGTGAATCGGTTTTACCATACTCCACAACCTCGCCCAGGTACATGAAAATTGAATTGTCACTGATTCTGGCAGCCTGCGACATGTTATGTGTCACAAGGAGAATAGTATACTTTTTCTTTAAGTCGACAAGCAGATCTTCGATTTTTGATGTGGCAACAGGGTCGAGCGCCGAAGTAGGTTCATCCAGCAGCAGCACTTCAGGATTGAACGCTATTGTTCTTGCAATGCATAATCTCTGCTGCTGACCGCCTGACAGGAATGATCCTTTCCTGAAAAGCGAATCTTTCACCTCATCCCACAGGGTAACATCACGCAATGCTTTCTCGGCAATTTCATCGCGCTCGGATTTTTTCAGACTTATCCCGTTAAGCCTGTAACCGGCAAGGGCATTTTCGTAGATGCTCATAGTCGGGAAAGGATTAGGGCGTTGAAAAACCATTCCTATCTTTCTCCTGAGCTCCATGGCTGGCATGCCATGAATCTCTTCACCATTGAGAAATATCTCGCCTTCAGTCCTGATGGAAGGATATAATTCATGCAGCCTGTTGAAGGCCCTCAGCAGAGTGCTCTTTCCGCAACCCGATGGTCCCATTATGGCTGTTATCGCTTTCCTTTCAATCTCGGCGCTCACTGATCTGACAGCCTGCTTTCCGGCTTCATATGAAACAGACAGATCCTTAATCTTAAGAACCGGATTACTAATATTTACATGGGTTTCTGTCATCTTTTCCGGCCGGATTTATTCCTGGAAGCTATTGTTCGTGATGTTATGTTTAGTGTGAGTACAAGAATCATAAGGAAGAGTGAAGAGCTCCATACCATTCTGACCATATTCGGATCGTTGTAGAATTCCCAGATGAGCAGCGGTACGGCGCTCACTGGCTTAGTAATGTTGATATTGATCACAGAGCTGCCAAGCGCGGTCATCATCAATGGCGCCGTTTCACCGATTATCCTGGAAAGGGAAAGAAGGATGCCGGTAGAAAGGCCGCTGAAGCCTGAAGGGATCAGCACCTGGAGGATGATCCTGTGATATGGTGTGCCAAGCGCGTAGGCGGCTTCCCTGATCTCGGCAGGGATCATCTTCATTGTTTCCTCAGTGGAACGAACTATCATCGGAAGCATCATTATTGCCAGTGCTACACTTGCGGCAAATGCCGAAAAACCGTTTGTTATATGTTTCACAATCCACAGGTAAGCGATTATACCCAGGACTATGGAAGGTACGCCCTGCAGAATCTCCGTTATATTGCGGATGAAGTCGGAATACCTGCTTCTCCTGTTTTCTGCAAGGAACACGCCTGTCATCAGGCCTGCAGGGATGGCCATCAGTGATGATACAATAATGATCAGCAGGGTACCTGTAATCCCGTTTGCAATTCCCCCCGGAATGACTTCATTGCCCGCAACTGCAGCCATAGCCTGGAATGAATCCGGAGCTGTTTCAGTAAAAAAGCTCAAGTTTATCTGTCGTATCCCTTTTATAAATACTTCACCAATTATGAGCAAGATCGGAATAACCGAAAGCGCCGATAAAGCAATGACACCTGAACGGAAGATTTTGTTCTTCCTGTATCTCGATCTTATGATATGTTCACTGCGTTCTGTCATCACCTGCCGGAGAACTTTTTGATGATATACTTACCGGCGGCATTGACAATGCCTGTAATGGCAAAAAGAATCAGCCCCACCGCTATAAGTGAGCTAAGCTTCAATCCTGTAGCTTCCCCGAACTGGTTTGCTATTACACTGGCCATCGTATTGCCTGTGTCGAATATGCCGGACGGTACAGTGTTCGAGTTGCCGATAAGCATTGTGACTGCCATCGTTTCACCTATAGCTCTTCCGAGAGCCAGGATAAATCCCGCTATGATCCCCGATCCTGCATTAGGGATAATGACATTGAAGATCACCTCAATCCTTGTTGCTCCGAGTGAGTAAGCTGCTTCCTTGAGATCATCCGGAACCATTGCCATTATTTCAGAGCTGATCGACGTTGCATAAGGAATTATCATTATCGCCAGCACAAGTGATGAGGTGAATATCCCGAAGCCCTGGCTGCTCACTCCCAAAGCCGTTAGCAGCGGCCTGAGCATGTAGAATCCCCATAAACCGTACACAATGGAAGGTATGCCAGCGAGCAGGTCGATCATTGAGCTCAGTACCCCCGCAACCCTTGTTCCCCTGAAGTATTCGGCAATGAACAGTGAGGTTGAAAATGCAAACGGTATGCAGATCAGAAGCGCAAGGAATGAAGTGATCAGCGTACCGGCAATAAACGGCAGTGCACCGTATACTTCCCTCCCGGCTGTCGGATTCCACCTGTTGTTTGTGATGAAGCCTAAGCCAAATTCTCTGAAAGCAGGGACTGAGCCTCCTGCAAGGGAAAATACTATCCCTGCTGCTATTATTATAATCAGCAGAGATGAAGAGAAGAGGACTGCTCTGGTTAACCTGTCACTGTTCATTCACTATCTGGCCATTTTATTGTTTTACCGGTTTACCTTCGAATGTTATCGTGCCAAGAATGTTCTTAGCCTTTTCCGATACACCCGATGGGAGCGGAGCATAATTAACGCTCTGCGCAATTGCCTGCCCATCCTGCCCGGTCAGCCATTCAAGAAAATCCACCAATGCTTTTGCCTGCTCCGGAGACCGGTTATTATAAGACTGTTCCTTATAGAGGATAATCCATGTGAAACCGCTGATCGGATATGCTCCGGGATCCTGTGAATTGGTAATCATGGTCCTTGTGTCGGCAGGTATCTCCGTATTAGCCGCTGCACTCACCGTCTTAATATCCGGATCAATGAATTTTCCCGCGCTGTTCTGAAGCATTGCATACCTTATCTTCTGGGCAAATGCATATTCTGATCCGATATATCCTATGGAGCCCGCAGTCTGGCTGATTGTGCCTGCAACTCCGGGATTTCCTTTTGCACCAATGCCGGCAGGCCAGTTGAGAGATTTGCCTGTTCCGATCTTCCCGGCCCATAGTTCGCTTACCTTTGTCATATAATCGCTGAAAATGTATGTGGTCCCGCTTCCGTCCGACCTGTAAACAACAGTGATATCCTGATCAGGCAGCTTTGCTCCGTTATTCACCTCCTGAATTGCTTTATCATTCCATTTTTTAATGTTTCCAAGGAATATTCCCTCTAAAAGCGCAGGGGTAAGCTTCAGGCTGTCAACTCCCGCGAGGTTATATGCTATCACCACCGCTCCGAGACAGGTTGGGATATGAATAACCGGGGCCTGGAATTCCGAGAGCTCTTTGTCGGAGAGAAAAGCATCCGTTGCCCCGAAATCAACCACCTTGTCAGACAGGCTTCTTATCCCTCCCCCTGATCCGATCCCCCCATAGTTGAAATTTATTCCCGTGCTTTCACCAAATTTCCTGAAGGCAAGGTTATAGAAGGGCATAGGGAAAGTGGCTCCTGCTGCTGTTACAGTCAGTTTCTTCCCTTCTCCGGAAGTCTTTTTCCCGCCTCCGTTGCATGAAACAATTACAGCGATTGCTAAAAGAAATAATAATTTTTTCATTATAAAGTTTAATTTGTTGTTCATTTTAATCTCAGCTCAAGCTGAAGCCCCGCTATTGAAGTGTATGATTTTGAATTATTTGCAGGCAGCCATCCCATGTAGACCGGAGCGATCCTTACACCCGCGACAGGGGAATATTCAAATCCGGCGATTAACAGCTGTCCGTCACTATTGTAATTCCAGGGATCGACATTATTGACCAGGGTTGAGGACCAGAGATGATCATATCTTGCCAGGGCACTGAATTTTTCAGAAAGCTTCAACGACACAAATGCTGAAACACCTGAAAAATCATGGTTTTTAATCATCTTGTTATTTTTCTGGAAACTGTATTCAAGTCCCAGCCTAAAGTTTTCCAAAGTGTAACCGGCAAAAAACGATATTGTATTCTGCAGGTGTTCTTTTTTCATGAAGTCTGAGTATACTCTGAAGATCAGACCTTCAACAGGCCTGAATGTTACACCTGCAGTATACTTGAAAACACTGTCTGACTGAATTCTTTTGTATCCTTCACCGTTGAGGACCGAGGCATCGAATGAAAGGAATTTGGCCGGGGTATATTCAATTGCTGCCCCGAGATCCGCGCTGGAATTAAATCCGTATTCATCCTGAAGAGTTTTGAAAATATACCTGTAACCCCATTGTTTCTCAATGAGGTTATAAGCATCCGTGCTTATCATACCCATGCGCCCAGCGAGATTGCCCTTTTTGTATTGGAGAAATGCATTCTTGACATAAGCTGTCATCTGCAAGCCTCCGACACCCGGATCAGCAATGTCCAGGTTTGCTCTTGCCGATAAGTTTTTACTGAAGAAATATTCATAACCCAGGTAGAGTCTCGTGATCTCGAAGGCCGGGTTATTGCCTTCCCTGTTGAATGAGTAATGAAAATTTTCAAAGGTCAGAAAAACCGGTTTACCATGAGGTTTAAAGGGTTCCCCTGTCTGACCGGATATGCCAGAAAAAGAAGATATATACAATAAAAAAAGAACACTATACTTTAGATTCATGACTTATTTTTTTGTCTTTTTCATCGATACAAAGGTGAAACAGAATTATTACAGAAGTGTTAAGGAGTTGTGACAGAATAGTTACAAAGAGAAG
>DATGWQ010000007.1:0-4297 GCA_035299385.1 Bacteroidales bacterium
CTTCGATTCATTTACAAGGAGATCAGGATAATCCTTGTATAATACCTTAATTGCTTCACCTGAGATGGCGCCCAGCTTGTCCCCGTCAAAATCGGAAGTGACAAGATTCAGGAAGTTGCTTGTTACCAGCTCGTGCCTGCCCGAACAGACCTGCTGTGCGAACTCGAGCTGCTCGCTGAGATCGTCGAAGAGGGCATTGGCATAGCTTTCGATGCAGATTGCAGTCATTCCCTTCAGCCTCTGATAGCTGAATGCGAAGACAGTGCATTTGCTCACAAGCTGCTTCAATCCTGAATCTACGTATTCGACAAAAGGAAGATCAGGATTTGCATTAATGAGGAACTGTATCTCGGAAAGGAGCTGGCTGGTTTCGATGGAATTCTGATTTCTTTCATCTATGAGAGTCGAAACCTGTTTCAGGAATCCGGGAAGATCGCATTTTGCCGAACCTGCCAGCAATGAAATATCCGATTTCCGGGCTGCTTCAATTGTGGTATGCGGCACCGTATATCCAATATCGTTGTAAGAATGCTTCCGGCCGCGGACCTTTAATGTCTTCTTTACATATCCTTTCTTTTCGAGAGCCTCAATTTCATTTATAAAAGTTATAAGCTTGAATACTCCGCATTTCAGATGTTTTGCAAGATGGTCGAGGGTGACCGTTCTCTGAAAGCTGAGCTCGGCCATGCAGCAGAAAAGTATGGTTTGAATGGAGCTTAGTCCAAAGAATGAAGACAGCTCAGCAATCTCACAGGAGATATCGTTCATCTTCGAAAAATCGAGATTGCAGCGGGTGGCAGCCGATGATATAGTTTCAATACCGGCAAGGTAGCTTTTAACGGGAGTGTCTTCCATACGCTTCTCTTTTGAAGCGAAAATAGAAGATCACTTTGCAGCCTATTTGCGGAGTGAAATATTTTTACTTTTTGTTATAATTTTCAAGAGCCTCGCAGTAGATATTTTTCACCTTGACGGCAAGATGCGAAGGAGCAAGCACCTTAACTTCATTTCCGTAAGGAAGAATGCATTCGGTAATGAATTCCGGCGTTATTTTCACATTCATTTTAACGGTTATTCCTCCTCCTTTTATATCCGGTGTGATCACCTGGGACCTGTGGAGCATCAGCGATTTTACATAATCAGCCTGCTCGGCATTAAAATGAAGGATAACTTCCTCCGGCTCAAAATCGAATGCCATTACACCGACAGCATCATAAAATATCCTGAAGATGTCGTCGTAAAATTGAGTATCCTGGATAAAATGCCTGTCTGAAACTGTAAGTTCCTGTATCCTGTCGAGTCCGAATTGCCGAGGTTTGCCCTTTTCCTTCCCTATTACGTACCACCTGTTCCTGTGTTCCTTCAGGATATACGGCTGAAGAGTGCGGATGGTCGGCTTGTCACAGGAGAATTTACAGTGCGTGAATGTGATCTCCTTCTTGTCATATATTGCATCATAGATGGGCGACAGCCATTCCTTGCCTGTAAATCCCTTGGAGTATTCGAAAAGAATGTACTTATCTGTCTTGTCATTTGCATCATGACCTGAAAGATTGAAAAAGTCGCTGAGCCTGTCTATCGAGTCCTTAACCATTTTGAACTCAGGCGCCTGGCTGAACAGCTCGAGCTTGTGCATTGCCATTCTCACGATCTTCACATCGTCGATACCCAGGGGCACATCGAATTCCCAGTCATCCTCATACCGGTAACATCTCTGGACGGCATCATATACAAGAGGAGCTCCTTTCTCGTTCCTCAGGAAGCTCAGGTCCTTTTCCAGCTGGGAACCCGTGATCCCATAACCCTGGTCATTGAGCTCCTCAAGGATATCCTGCTTGGTCGGGTAGCCTGTTTTATAGGTGTTGCGTTTTATTTCCTTGTGGATGATAAGATACCTGAGATAAGCATTCTTGTTTTTTGGCATGACGTAAGCGTTAAAGGCTCAATTTAGCAAAAAATCTATCAATCCGGCTTGACAGTTCGTATTCATTTTAAAGCAAAGCATGCAAAGTTCCCTTCTCATAAGCCAGCGTTCACAAAGGACGCAAAAGTTTAGACAAACACTTTTGCGTTCTTTGCGTCTCCCTTTGCGCCTGTCACCTGATGCCTGACACCTGTCGCCTGACACCTGACACCTTACATCTTTAATAAATCCCTGTAAACCTGATTGTTCTTATCCAAGAAATTGTATATTTGTTTATCCAAACTGATCCATCATGAAAACAATGTCCAGAATCCTGCTTACGGCATCATTGTTCCTGCCGGCCATGATCTTCTTTTCATGTGAGAAGAACACAGTTGAAAACGCCGGTACCGGTGAGGCTGCATTCTCTGTCAATACGGCTGAAATTATGTCGGCCAAATCAGCTGGAGCCGATGTCCTGAATGCAATGCAGGTAATGGTTTCGGTAGAGGATATTAAAGGAAACAAGATATTTACAGACAAGCTCATCCCGCTTTATGCATTCGGCACAGGATTTCTCAGCGAGAACATACAGGTTCCCTCAGGCGATTTCAGGCTTACAAAGTTCCTTGTCATCGACGCTAACGGAAATGTGCTGTATGCTACTCCGATCATGGGGTCCGCAATGTCATACCTGATAAAGTCACCTCTCCCGGTGCCTTTCCACATTGAAACCGAAAAAGTTACAAACATTGCTCCTGAGGTGCTCTTGGTTAAAGACACCTCCCCTGACAAATTCGGTTACGCCAGCTTTGGATACCAGGTAGTAAAACCGCTTTCATTCTTCACATATTGCATTATCGACAACCCTCTTGCAGCGTCTCCGACGACTATAACAAGTGCACAGCTTACAGTAACAGCTCCAGATGGATGGCATTACACATTTAAGCTGGCCCAGATGGTTAATAATGTGATTATCAGGGGCGGCTATGCAACTTATGATTTTGTGGTGTCGAAAGATGGTTATTTACCGCAGAAATACCAGTTCACTGCAGACCAGCTTGCGGCCGCAACAGAGACCAATCCTCTGATCCTGAAAATACCTTTCAGCGCACAATATCAGTCGCTGGTTCTCCAGCCGGGTCCGGAGATGGCAAAGGATGCAATGATTTCTAACCTGGAACCCGATAAGAATTTTGGTGATCACAAGTATTTCGAGGCAACTTTCCTGTCAGAGCAGATGCTCACCGTAATGAGATCAAACCGCAGCCTGATCCATTTCAACACCGAAGCTCTTCCCGCTTCGGCAATAATCAGAAAGGTTGTCCTGACATTATGGTACGATGTCCCGATCCCCTTCGATAACAGCTTCATGTACCTGGTCAATACTCTTCCGGGTCCCGGAATTGCATGGTACGGTGCCGTGTTCCAGAGAATAGTCGAACCCTGGGATGAATATAAGGTAACCTGGAATAACCAGCCGAAAACCACGGAGGCCGGGCAGGTCTTCCTTGCCCCATTCATCAAGAACGCCAATGTTGTCGAACTGGATGTGACAAAGCTGTTCGTGTCCCCGACTGCCACAACAGATGTCAGCGTGGTAACTCCCAATTACGGGATTCTTTTCAAACTATGGCCTGCTGAAAAGTTCCCGGGGTTCAGGTTTGCATCCGGCGATTACCCGGTACCAGAAATGAGACCAAGATTAAGAATTTACTACGCTGTAAATTAAATTCCGGCGCTCTCCTGCCAGAGAGTCTCTACTTTTCGCAATAAGTAATGGCTGACCTGAAAGCTTCGGCTATGTTCCTCGCCGTTTCAACGTCATCTGCTTCAAGGTCCAACCCGGTGCCAAAGGACTGTTGTGACCCGTTCTTATAGACTTTCACCAGCTTCGCTTTATTCTTGCAGGTAAGATTTATAGTCACATTTTTGCCGCTGACACTAAAATCGACAAGCTGACTGTTGATGTCACTGAGCATGAATTCATATTTTCCCTCAGTTGTCTTTCCGCTTTCATCCGTCACGGAGACAGTATATGATATGTTACACGGATTATTATCCTTGAATTCAATTTTTTGCTTCACCTCTTTTTTCTCATTCTTAAGATCAGAAACATTGGCAGTGATAAACTTCATTGCAGATTGTTTATCATTCCAGGTTATATGCTTCACTTTTACATTGCTAAAGACGTATTTAACTGCTTCGACAATGTCCCTGGCCTGCTTTGAATCAAAGGCAATGAACTTCAGCCCGTCGTCATATGATTGCTGCACTCCGTCTTTGAAAACTTTTACAAAGGATTTTTTGTTGGCCACGGATGCTGAAACGACGAGATACTTACCGGATGATGTTATTTTAACTGTACCGGCATCGATCATACCCGGATAAAAT
>DATGWQ010000008.1:0-3329 GCA_035299385.1 Bacteroidales bacterium
GGGTTTTCGGCGTAGTGGTCTTTTGGGTTTTTGTCGTCGTTTGTCCGGCTGCTTTGGCCTGTCCGTAAGAGATCTGGTTTGCCAGGATGAGAAAGCATAACATCAATCCTGTTAAGAACCTTTTATTTGTTTTCATGTTCAAACGATTTAAAGCCACTGAAAATAAATAGTAATAAGGTCAATTTTTTTTGGTCGAAGGGTCATATTAAAACGTTCCATTTTATTTAAATATTATTCAACTGAACTCCTTTTTATTAAGGCATGGCCTTCGGCTCCGCCACCAATCTCTCTGAAATACTTCATTTTGTAATGTAATAAAGAATGAAAATCTCTTGTAATACTGTGATTTTTCCGGTATCTTAATAGATATAATGAATAATCAAAATATTGAATCAACTTATTCCTGCCATACTATTATTCATTTCTGCCACGACCATGCCTGTTTCAGGACAGGTTGGTGAGGACCCCCTTGAGATCCGGAGAACAACCGGTAAAATTAATTTTGACGGTATTTGTAACGAAACCGCCTGGGACAGTCTTTCCAGTATTCCAATGTATATGTTCAAGCCCAATTTTGGAAGCTCGCCGACAGAACGATCGGACATATTCGTAACCTTCGACAATGAGTATTTCTATGTCGGCGCCAGGTTGTACTATCAAAACGGAAGCATTATACGGTCAACCACCAAAAAAAGAGATGGCGCCGACAGCGGCAGTGATAATTTCGGCATCCTGCTCGACACTTTCAATGACAATGAAAGCGCCTTATGCTTTGAGACCAATCCTTCGGGACTGAGATCGGATTTTACCATCGACAATGATGCCCAGGCGCCTTCGGGAACGATGCCTTTCAACAGGAGCTGGGACACATTCTGGGATGTGAAAACCAGTATAGCCGGCGATACGTTGCATATTGAAATGCGTATTCCTTTTTCAAGCTTGCGTTTCCAGGAAAAAGACGGAAAGGTGATCATGGGAATGTCTATCTGGAGGCAGATTTCCAGCAAAGAGGAATGGATTAACTTCCCCGATATAAGCAATGAGTTCGGCATGCTGGGGGTTTGGAAACCTTCGCAGGCTCATAAAATTATCATAAGAGGCATAAAACGGAAAAACCCTGTCTATATTAAACCTTATGTTCTGGGAAGCTTTGAACAATCACATAAACTCAATGAGACAATAACAGGATATGATGTTAAAAACAATGCCGGTTTAAATGCCGGTCTCGATGTAAAATATTCACTGACCAGCAATATTACGGCTGATCTTACTTTAAACACCGATTTCGCTCAGGTTGAGGTGGACGATCAGATGGTTAACCTGACACGGTTTTCACTTTTTTTCCCGGAAAAGAGGCAGTTCTTTGTGGAGCGTTCCAGCATCTTCAATATCCGTACCGGCTATCCCGACCAGGTGTTTTACAGCCGGCGGATAGGATTATATGAAGGAGAAATAGTTCCGATCATTGGCGGTGCAAGAATAGTCGGAAGGGCAGGAAAATGGGATCTTGGCTTCCTCGATATGCAAACTGCAGATTTTGATTACACCGATCAGGTGAACGATTCAGTAACTCATTTATATTCCACAAATCATGGCGTTTTAAGACTGAGAAGACAGGTTATTAATAAAACCAGCTATGCCGGAGGAATGGTAACGAGTAAGATTGACGCAAAGGGTAATTACAACATCAATACAGCAGCAGATATGATTTTAAACCCGTTTAAAAATGATTATATAACCACCAGCTATATTCATACCTTCGAGACAGGGGTCCCATATACAAAAAACCCTCTTGATCATGCTAAAGTCTATTTTGACTGGCAAAACCGGGCTACTGTCGGTCTGAACTATGAATACACTTTTGCACGGTCGGGGGAGAATTTTGATCCGCAAATGGGTTTTGAACAAATGGAAAACTATACCCGGTTTTTTGGCCAGGCAGGATACGGGTGGACTTACAACGATGAAAATAAAAAGATGCTCAGGCAGTCTGTTGTGTTCTCGGCTATGATCAATAAGGCCAATGAAGACTGGAGGACATTCCTATCGACCTGGTCAGCCGGTTACAGCATTGCCTATAAAAGCGGATTTGGCGGCTCGGTTAACCTTTTCAGGTACCAGGATTTCCTTACCAGGCAATTCAGCTTGTCCGATGATGTTTTATTCCCCGTGGGATCTTATGATTATTATAATTTTGAAACACGCTTCAACACTCCGTCCAGCAGGTTATTGTCTTTTAATTACATGTTGAGCATGGGAAAATATTATGATGGTACATTCGTCAATCTCACCCCTGCCCAGGTAAATCTGAGGATCTCCTCAAATGTGAATCTTGGATTGACTTACCAGTACAGCCAGGTAGATTTCAGGGACCGGGATCAGCATTTCAGGTCCCACCTGGTCAGGTTCAAATCTGAATATACCTTCACCACAAAGCTTTCGCTGCTGATGTATTTCCAGTACAGCAGCAATGAAAAATTCGGAGTCAACAATATCAGGTTCCGTTATAATCCCCGTGAAGGGAACGACCTTTATATAGTGTACAACGGTGATTATAATACCTGGCTGACCCGGTTTCAACCCAGGCTGCCTTTCATGAACAGAAACTATTTTACTCTCAAATATACCTATACGTTTATCTGGCCGAGGTAAAAGTCCTTAGCTCCGAAACTTTATCTTCTTTTTGTACCGATATCGGGCAGGAAAACCGTAATAATACCGATCAGCGGCAGGAAAGCACAAACATGATAAACATAATCGATGCTGGTCCTGTCGGCCAGCATCCCGAGCAAAGCCGACCCCAGTCCTCCCATCCCAAAGGCAAAGCCAAAGAATAATCCCGAGATCATTCCGATCTTCCCGGGAATAAGCTCCTGTGCATAAACCAGGATCGCTGAAAATGCAGAAGCAAGAATGACACCGATCATTATGCTCAGTACTGTGGTCCAGAAAAGGCTTGCATAAGGCAGCAACAGGGTAAACGGTGCGACACCGAGAATAGAGAACCAGATAACATACTTTCTTCCCACACGGTCGCCGATGGGGCCGCCCAGGAGCGTTCCGACGGCTACTGCAAAAAGAAACATGAACAGATGCATCTGCGAGGCTTGTATCGATACATTGAATTTATGGATCAGGTAAAAAGTAAAATAACTCGTAATGGATGCCAGGTAGAAATATTTTGAGAAAATAAGGACCAGCAGGATTACCACTGACCAGGCTACTTTCGTCTTCGACAAGCCATGTCCCTTTGTTACTGCAGTATCTTTTTTCCGCACCCTGTTCATATGATGGGTATACCACCTTCCAACATTTAAAAGGACCAGAAT
>DATGWQ010000009.1:0-26569 GCA_035299385.1 Bacteroidales bacterium
TCCTTTGCGTTCCCTGCGTTTTATTCTTCAATAGCCATGAACAGAACTATCCTGGTTAATCTTACCAAACCATATATTATTGATCCTTCCTGAAGAAAACATGAATCCTGTTATCTTCCGATCGTTGTCGCGGACAAACTCAACCCGCCTTTTATCAATTGTAAACTGGTCTGGAGCCGTTGGCTTCATCAAAACATCAGCCATCCGCTGGAACTTCACGGTTAGCTGCCCTTCTTTTGTAACCAGGGTATAAACAGTGTTCAGCTCAGGACTGTAAAAATCACCTGTAAACTCCGGTGTTGTGACTGAAGCAGGGTCAAAATCCTTAAGCTTCGGGGCGACCATCTGCTGTCCGTTCATATCCAGTAATATTTTGTTTATGGAAATCTCGTCACCACCGGCAAAAGTCAGCTTCGCCCGCATCATCGGTAATGTAAACTCCTTTTCCGACATTCTGACAAGACGGCTTTTAGGAACTTCATGCGCTTCAGCGTAAAGCCCTCCTTCCTCTGAAGTGATGGTTACAATTAATCCGGGGCGAAGCTCGTAACGGCCGGCACAGAGGGCAAGTACGGATTCATTGCCTTTATATTCACCGGGAACTGAGGTAATTGCAGCAGGTTTTGCAGATATATCAGAAGAGGGCTCGGGAGGGAAAATATCCTTCAGCAGCAGATCGGCGATTTTCAACCCGAGCGATGCAGGATCAGCCCCGGCATTATTGCTGAATACGATTATTGCAAGGTTCTGACCCGGAAACATTCCGTAAAATGACCTGTAACCTGCTTCGGCTCCCCTGTGGCCGATCAGCATCAGGCCCCTGTAAGGACCCGTATCGAGCCCCATGGCATAATTCGTGGTATCGCCATTGTCGAGCGTACCCCTGGTCATCATTTTACGGATCATTTCAGGACTCCCGACTGCAGGCTTTTGGAAATTAAGCGCCCAGAGGCTCATATCTTCAACGGTGGTATAAAGATTTGTCGATCCTGTTACATTGTTGTTAATCAGGCTTCTCTTATAGATTCCATCAGTTAAATGATAGGAGCATGCTGCATTCATGACAACATCTTCGTTATCATCCTTTATACACGTATGTTTCATCTTCAAAGGCCGGAAGATATTCTCACGGGCAAATGCGGCGAAAGACATGCCCGATACTCTCGAGACAACCTCTGCAATAAGCATGTACCCGGTGTTGGTATATATCTCATCATATCCCGGCCTTGAGGTGAGGCCTTTCTGCCGGAATACAAGATCAAGCACCTGCTCCCTGGTTACAACGTCATCGTATCTCCATCCTGCCGACGACATGATCTCCCAGTAGTCACGCAACCCGCTTGAATGGAACAGCAGATGCTTCAGCGTGATGCTTTTTGCATAGCCCGGCATCTCCGGGAAATACTGGCTGAGATTGTCATCGAGCGAAAGTTTTCCCTGGCTTTCCAGAAGGAGCACTGCAAAGGCAGTCACCTGTTTCGACACTGAAGCAACCTGGTAAACCGTTGAGGATGCTGAGGGAATATTATATTCCAGGCTTGAAAGACCATAGCCTTTTTTGAAAATAATTTTACCGTTGCTTACAACAGATACAGACAAACCCGGAACATCGGGTCTATTCCATTGCGAGAAGATCAGGTCAGCCTGCTTATCTGTGATAGCGGGCTGGCCGTTGATTATTATGCTGCATGATGCGATCAGCAATATAACCTGGATTATGCACACAACTCTTGTTTTCATTGAAAAAGTTTTAAGTTCAATGAACAACATTCAGTTTTGATGCCATGAATACAGCATTCAGATTATCAGATATTTAACTTTTGCCTCTGAATTATTTCGTAAATTAATTACACGGTAAAACGTAAAAATAATTTACGAAGAATGGTGCAACAGGAAATAAAGCAAAAACTTGACTTGTATTATATTCTGTCGTAATTTAGTCATTGTCATCGCTGTAAATATTTTGTCTAACCTAAATCTTAATCCAATGGCAGACGTTTTTAAAGTCATAAACAGTCTCTATGCCGAATCATTCAAAGGCATAGAGAATAATGAGGGAAAAACAAAGAATAACACTATCCTCATGGGCTCGTATGTAAAAGTCCTTCCTGAGACAGATGGAAAATGGCAGCACATCGAGGCGTTCGGCAAAAAAGGATGGATTGATAAAGATTCAATGGGCGGAATACCCGGATTAAAATGCTTTTATCTCGACTGCGGACAGGGAGATTCCAGTCTGATTGAGATAGGCGGAGATGATGCTGAAGGCTTGAAAATAATTATCGATGGCGGTCCGGGCGATAACCTGAGCAGGTACCTGAATAAGTGGCAATACAAATACTATCTTAATAAAGGCCAGAAGATTCATATCAACTATATGTTTATAAGCCATTTCGACAAAGACCACTATAATGGCCTGATTGAGCTTATTAATAACGATCATTATACGTTCGGGACAATTTACCACAATGGTATTGCCAAATTCAGCCGCGAAAAAGAGACATTCCCTGCATCTTACAACACTGAACTGGGACAGAAAGTGAAAACCGGGCAGGAAAAATACCTGGTAACATATTTTGACGATATTGACAGCCTTGCGAATTTAAAGAACAAAGGAGGGCTGTCCGACATGATGGAAAACTTTCTCGCTGCCGTGAGTAATGCATATTCACATGGCAGGCTCGATTATTTGAAAAGAATTGATTTCAAAAGCACTCTTCAGAGTCATACTATAAATAATGTGCCGTTTGAAATCTCGGTAATGGGACCGGTTACTTCAGAGGTTGATTCAGAAATGGCTTTCAAATACTTTGATGACGACTCTCACACTATAAACGGGCACAGTCTCGTCCTCAAACTCAGGTATGGTACGAAAACATTTCTTTTCGGCGGCGATCTGAACATACAGTCGGAGACCCATCTGCTGGAGCACTATACCGGACAAAACGTTTTTGAGGTAGATGTCGCAAAAGCATGCCATCACGGCTCTTCTGAGTTCACAACAGAATTTATGGCTGCTGTCAATCCCTTGTCTACTGTGATCTCATCGGGCGATAATGAGTCCTATTCTCATCCGAGGGCAGATGCGATAGGGTGCGCAGGAAAGTCATTATCTTATTATCCAGTCCGTATAAGTTCTGTTTGAGTTTATAACGTAATTATTGTTTTCTTCTATCAGAACTTTCATTTTATCCAGTGCATTCTGCAGGGCAGGAGAATATTGGGTGTCATTTTCCGAAGGGAAATACTTGTTTCTTACATCGATATTATCGAAGATCCACATTTCACCGGAATGGAATTTTTGATCACCCCTGTCACCCCTCAGTGTTACAATCTTTAAGCCGGGCATGGCTGCTTCCATTGCAGGATTATACTTCTTTTCGGTAAAATCCATATAGTCTTTAAATGTAATATTATCTTTCAGAGTTACATCGTTGGAGCCGAGTGCAATCACTGTTCCTTTATTAAGATTGATGCCTGAGGTTTCACCGGTTATCCAGTCTGTGTATATCCTCTCCGTATTCAGAATATATTTGCCGGCTTCCTGCGAAAGGGCATTCAAAGTCGGTGCAATTGCCATTATAGCAGGAGAAGCTACCGTATCATTTTCTACAGGATAGTACTTATTTCTTGTGGCCAGGTCATCGAATACCTGCAATATACCGAAATGGAATTTATTCTCTCCCCGGTCGCCGATCAGCTGGTACATTTTGGTACCGGGCATTGCCTTTTCCGACTCAGGAATATACTTTTCCTCGTTAAAGCGAATGAACTGATCCAGTGATACGTTATCCCTGAGGGTCAGATCATATGCATTGAAAGCTGCAACCATTCCCTTTTTAAGGGTCTGGCCAAAGATCAATCCTGAAAACAGGACAAGCATTAAAGACAAAATTATTTTTCTCATAAGAAATAAGATTATTTGTTTACGATTAAACCCGGATAAACAAACAAAATTAGTCCACGCTACACCGTAAGTCAAGTTTTTCTTACCTGTGAATGTGACGTTTTTACAAATGATATAAAAATGATTACCAATGACTTAATTCTATAGATATTCTCCCAAAGAAATCATTTTGGGAATACATGTCTTTATTATAATTTAGCTGTATTCTGTAACCTAATCGACAAGCAAATGAAATTAAGACTATTAATTACTTTTTCTGTCTTACTTGCAGCATGGTGCTTATGTTCAGCCCAGGCTGATAAACCGGTTATAACGGAAGATTTTAAGCCATCAACCCTGAACCAGCCTTCACAGGAATATCCCCAGGTCAACTCCCAGGGTTATGCAAGATTCCGAATCGATGCGCCTGATGCCAAAAGTGTCGTTGTGAGCCTTGGACCAGGCGGAACGAGGGGTGGTACGCCACTCACGAAGTCTGAAGACGGTTCCTGGAGCGGAACAACGGCCGGGCCATTGGATGAAGGTTTTCACTACTATCATCTCAGGGTTGACGGTGGTGTTTTTAATGATCCCGGCACATTGAATTTCTATGGATCTACGCGCTGGGAAAGTGGTATTGAGATCCCTGCACATGACCAGGACTTCTACTCTCTTAAGAATGTGCCTCATGGAAGGGTGCAACAGATTCTTTTCCCCTCCCCGGGCACAAGTACATCACGAAGGGCATTTGTTTATACTCCCCCGGCTTACGACCAGGATAAAAGTTCGAGATACCCGGTATTGTACCTTCAGCATGGCTGGGGTGAGGATGAAACTGCCTGGAGTAACCAGGGGCATGCCAACCTCATAATGGATAACCTTATTGCGGATGGCAAGATCAAGCCTTTTATCATTGTGATGACTTATGGCATGACGAATGATGTGAAGATGGGAGGTTTAAAGAATTTTGACATCAAGCCGTTTCAGACAGTGCTGATCGATGAACTGATCCCCTATATTGATGCTTCTTTCCGTACACTTGCAGATCAGCCTCATCGCGCCATGGCCGGTCTCTCGATGGGTGGGATGGAAACAAAGACAATCACCCTGGCACGTCCGGACATATTCTCGCATTATGGACTCCTCAGCGGTGGAACATACACTCCGGAAGAAATCGGGAAAAAATCTGATGTTAAACTTATTTTCCTGAGCTGTGGAAGCTTTGAAAATGCCAATGGTGTAAAGAATGCAGCCGCTGCCCTGAAAGACGCAGGCTTCAATGCCGTTTCCTATATTTCTGAGGGTACGCGTCATGAATTCCAGACCTGGAGACGCAGCCTTTATGAACTTGCACAGCTGCTTTTTGTCAGATGAATTCATCCTTTGAAGTCAGGCGTGCCTTGAAGGGAAAGCTGTTCTCCTCCATGGCAATGATATTGTTACTTTTTCAGGGAACTTATCTGCTTCAGGCACAAAAGCAGGACCGTTCGGGTCAGAATCCTGTGATTTTTGCTGACGTTCCTGACATATCGGTAATACGGGTCGGCAATACTTACTATATGAGCAGTACAACAATGCACTTGTGCCCCGGAGTGCCTATTATGAAATCTGAAGATCTTATTAACTGGAAGATCGTAAACTATGCTTACAGCACACTCGGGGATAAAGCTGAATTGAACCTCGATAATGGTAAAAACGCCTATGGACGGGGGTCCTGGGCAAGTTGTATCCGACATCATAATGATACTTTCTATGTATCTACTTTTTCTTCAACAACAGGTAAAACATATATCTGGTCAACAAAAGATATTGAAAAGGGACCATGGAAAGAAGTATCATTCAGTCCGAGCTTTCATGATCACACCCTCGTTTTTGAAGATACTGGCCGGGTTTTCCTTATTTACGGTAATAAAAAACTAAGCCTGATTGAGCTTAATCCGGATCTGAACGGTGTGAAAACCGGGGGAATAAACCAGGTAATCATTGAAGACGCAAGCACACCCTCAGGCTCCGGCAGCGGACTTGGAGAAGGTTCTCAGCTTTTCAGGCACGACGGCAGGTATTATCTTTTCAACATCACATGGCCAAAAGGAGGCATGCGAACGGTAGTGGTGCACAGGGCAGACAGGATCACAGGCCCATGGGAGGGAAAACTCATTTTCCAGGATCTCGGAGTAGCACAAGGGGGAATGATTGACACTCCTGACGGAAGGTGGTTCGCTTATCTGTTCAGGGATTTTGGATCTGTTGGCCGTATTCCTTATCTGGTTCCAATGAGGTGGGAAGATGGCTGGCCGGTCATAGGCGTAGACGGCAAGGTGCCCGAACGGCTTGATCTTCCACCATCAGGAGGGCTCATACCCGGGATCGTTTCTTCGGATGAATTCTCAAGAAAAAAGGGTGATCCTGCTCTCCCTCTTGTATGGCAATGGAACCATAATCCGGTCAACACTCTATGGTCTGTTACCCGGAGAAAGGGATTCCTCAGGCTGACAACAGGGAGGACTGACAGCCTTTTTGTCCAGGCCAGGAACACACTGACTCAACGCACAATCGGACCAGTGTGCTCTGGTTCAACTATGATTGATGCTTCACACATGAAGGAAGGCGATTTTGCAGGACTGGCGCTCCTCCAGAGAAAATTCGGCCTTGTGGGAGTTAAGATCAGCAACGGAGCGAGATCGGTTTTTATGATAAATTCACAGTCGGGTAAACCTGTCGAGGTTGAAACTATTCCAATTAAACAAAAGACAGTATATCTGAAGGCAGAATGTGATTTCACAAGCCGCCGCGATGTTGCATATTTTTATTACAGTCTCGACGGTAAAACCTGGGTTCCGGTAGGTAACCAGCTTAAGATGGAATATTCAATGCCTCATTTTATGGGATACCGTTATGGATTATTTAACTATTCGACTAAAAGTCCGGGAGGATATGCCGATTTTGACTGGTTCCATATAAATAATACAATGACAGAAAGACCGGGACCAGGCTAAAATCAAATTCAGTATTCACTTCATTCATCGTCCCTTATTTCTAATCCTGCAAATACAAAACAAACACTATGCTGTCACATGGTTCTTTTTTGTGATATTAATTACAGATTTATTTGGTTTTATACTCTTTTTTTTATTTTTAGAGATCTTAGCCCGATTGATAATGAGAAAACCTAAGAGAAGTTAACTCAAAAATGATCTTATTTTTCATTCCCTATGAAACACAAAGTATTTGTCACGGGTGCTGATGGAATGCTCGGAACAAGTATATGCAATGAACTTATAAGACGTGGCTATAAAGTGAAACGCATGGTCCTGCCTGACAGGAGTTTAATCGAAACTCCTCAAAGAATTGAAACTGTCTACGGCAATATTCTTGATGCAAATTTTCTTGAGAAAGAAATAGCGGGATGCCATTACGTGATTCATACTGCTGCCCTGACGACTGTATGGCCGAGGAGATCACAGCTGATTAAGGAGACAAACATTGAGGGAACCAGGAATCTTATGCTGGCTGCCGAAAAATATAAAGTAAGACGATTCATTCATATTGGCACGGCATCTTCATTCAGACATGGGACACTGAAAAATCCAGGGACCGAGAAGAATGATTACAATGGATGGAAGTACAGGATGGATTATATGGACAGCAAATATATTGCTCAGAAACTGCTGCTTGAGAGGTTTGCAACCAATGGCTTCCCAGTTATCATTATTAATCCGACCTACATGATCGGTCCTTTTGACTCGGGGCCTTCTTCAGGTAAGTTAATGATTGAATTGCTTAAAGATAACATCCCCGGCTATTCACCCGGGGGAAAAAACTTCGTGTGTGCCTGCGATGTAGCGACGGCAGCTGTTAATTCACTCGAAAGTGGAAGAATTGGTGAATGTTATATTGTTGGAAATGAGAACTTATTCTACAAAGAATTTTTCAGAAAAGTGTGCAAGGTCAGGCGCAAACAGTATAAACTTGTCAGAATACCCGTTCTTTTGGTGATGTTTATAGGTCTTTTTAATTCCGTAAGGGCACGATTATTTTCTGTTCATCCGGGGTTAAGTTATTCTATGGCCAGATTTTCATGCCTAATGCAATTCTACTCATCACGGAAGGCAAGAGAGGAATTACATATACAGATGACCCCTATTGAATCCGGAATTGATTCCAGTCTGAAATGGTTTGAAGCTAATGGTTACATAGATTAATATGTCTGATTTCTACAAAGACAAAGTCGTGCTGATTACCGGTGGATCCATGGGTATTGGCAAGGAGCTTGCAATTCAGACTTTACATGCAGGAGCAAAAGTTGTAATTACGGGGAGAAATAAGGAAAGACTTCAAAGTACACTGAACAGCCTGAGTCATCCTGAAAGGGTCCTTATTCATGCAGGTGATGTTGCATGTGATCAGCACAATCGCAAACTTGTCAGCAGTATTATTGATCATTTCGGAAAGCTGGATATCGTTATAAGTAATGCCGGAATCTCTGCTTACGGTGATCTTGAACAGACCAGGCCAGATGTTATTAACGAACTGGTTGACACTAACATCAAGGGATCAGTCTTTCTTTATAATGCCGTTATACCTGAACTGAAAAAAACAGGCGGATCAATCTTATTTGTATCCAGTCTGGCCGGATTAAGAGGTTTGCCCTCCTATTCACTTTATTCTTTGACAAAAATGGCTTTAACAGCTCTGGCTCAAAGCATCCGGATAGAAACAAAAAGATATGGTGTACTTGTCGGGATTGCTTACGTAGGTTTCACAATGAATGAGGATGAGAAAAGAACCTATTCACCTGAAGGAATTCTCGAACAAGTACCAAAGCGAAATCATCAGTTTTTGAGTGAAAGGTCAGTGACAGCTTCAAAGATACTGGATCAGATCCGTAAAAGACAAGGAACAAGGATCCATTCAATTACAGGAAAGTTTCTTTTCCTGATAAATAAATTTTCTCCCGCGCTGATAACCTATGTGCTTGAGAAAGCCTATAAGAATAATCATACAAGGTTAAAAGACTGAACATGACTTTGTAGGTCCGGAACAAAAGGCAGGAGTGGTCTTGGCTCAAAACACCATGCTGACGCATGGTTCTTTTTGTTTCTCCGAAAACCTTTTGAAAGCAAGCTTTCAACGGTTTTCAGCGAAACAAAAAGCCCCCTTGCAGGGGGGCGTTTGTTTTGTGCTTGATCGTGGAGCTGGCGGGAGTCGAACCCGCGTCCAAACATGGAAGTCATATGCTTTCTACGTGCTTAGTCCTGCTTGATTTTCGTGACCGGACAGCTGCAGAACAACCTATCCCATCCTTAGTTCCTGTTGGTTTCGCCGTCGGAGCGGAACGATCCTCAGACTAGCCCCGGATTGCGTGCACCTCCGTGTCGGGTTGGATCAGGGCATGACCGCCCGGGAGATGTCTCGTCCCGGTACCTGGTACCGGGATGAAGCTTAAACTACTTTATTCGCTTAAGCAGCGAGAGCGTAATTAGATTCGCCTTTTATTGTTTTGTGACACTGTGAAAGTGACGCGTCACCACACACTGCATGCTTACATACCACCCCTCATGCTGTCAAATCCATGTCAGCCCCGGGTGAATAGCGTTGAGCGTTGAGCGTTGAGCATAAAGAAAGATATGCATTATGCCACTGCCCCCTGCCCTTTGCCATTCTGCAAAGATATTCAAAAAATTGCAGTATTATTACTGTCAAAAAACGGACCATTATTTACTTTGAATTACATTTTCAGGAATAATTATGAGATATCTGATTGTATCTGTATGTTTTCTTATTTCTTCAGAAATTTGCACTTCCCAGAATATCCGGTTCAGCACATCGGATAAATTCATTACCCGCGAAGCTGTACAGGGAGTTGCTGTCGGAAGGAATCACTTTTATACCATAAACACAAGAGGCATAGGTAAGTATGATAAGGAGACCGGTCTATTTGTGACAGAGTGGAGGATGACAGAGGGAAAAATAATTCATCTCGATGGGGGAATTGTCATCATAGACAAGCTGTATTGCGCCCACTCTAACTATCCGGGTATCCCAATGATGAGCTCAATCGAGATCTTTTCAGCAGAGGATCTTAACCATCTGGGTTCACACGGTTTCGGAGCGAAATACGGTTCATGCACCTGGGCTGATTATTATAAAAATTCCTGGTGGGTCTGCTTTGCACAATATGATCAGTTCAGAGCTGCAACAGGCAAAGGCACTGAAGGCACCATCCTTGTCAGGTTTGACAGGAAATGGCATGAAAAGGAATCATGGACTTTTCCCTCAGAAATAATAACAGAGGTCAGACCGATGAGCGTTTCAGGAGGCTCATGGGGACCTGACGGCAAACTGTACGTCACGGGACACGACAGTGCTGAAGTGTATATTCTGAAGCTGCCCCGGGCAGGATCGGTACTTGAATATTCGGGATCTGCCCGGATCGAATCACGCGGGCAGGGCATCGCATGGGACAGGACAGAAAAGAACGAATTTTATGGAATTGTCCGGAAAGAAAATGCAGTGGTTGCATCAAAATTAACCACTGGAAAGTAATCCCATCTTCCGGTTTTATTTCATCTTTTGGCGGATTTCTGATGCCTGAATTTTGTAGATTTACCCAGGAAAATGATGAACAATGAAAAGAAGCCAGGTAAATTCGATCATCAGCGATGCAGTGAATTTTTTTGCCTTGCATAAATTCAGCCTGCCTGAATGGGCGTTCCGGAGATCTGACCAATGGGCCGGGAAAGCTGAAACCTGCTCTGAGATCATTGAAAACAAGCTGGGATGGGACATAACCGATTTCGGAAGCAATGACTTCAATCGCATTGGACTGACATTATTCACCCTCAGGAACGGGAATTTCCAAAAGAAAGACAAGACTTACTGTGAAAAGATAATGATAGCAGGCGAAGAACAGGTGACGCCGATGCACTTTCACTGGAACAAAATGGAGGATATCATAAACCGCGGAGGCGGAAACCTGGTGATGATCCTTTACAATTCAACCGCCGACGGAGGCCTTTCAGATTCAGATGTCGAAGCTGGCATCGATGGTGTGAAGACCAGGATAAAGGCAGGTGAGCCCCTGATTCTGAAGCCGGGCCAAAGCATTACGCTGGTTCCGGGCTTGTATCACCGTTTCTATGGCGAAAAGGGAAAAGGCCCTGTCCTGATCGGGGAAGTCAGCATGGTGAATGACGATGAAAACGACAACAGGTTTTATGATAAAGTGGGAAGATTTCCGGAAATAGAAGAAGATACAGAACCGTTGCACCTGCTGGTAAATGATTATATACGGTATTTATAAATCCTTTTTATGCCACAAAGGCGCAAAGACACAAAGGTTGATCGAATTAATATTCTTAGCGCTTTCGCGCCTTGCAACAAAAAACACACGATTATCGAATTCTAAACATAAATATTGACCATGAAAAAATTCTTATTCCTGTTTTTCCTTTCACTTATCGTTTCAATAAACCTAAACTCCCAGAAAGTACCGGATTGGGAAAATCCTGCCGTTTTCAGGATCAATAACGAGGCTCCGCATGCAACCCTGATGCCTTTCACCGATAAAGCCGCAGCGCTCTCTTTTGATATATCAAAGTCGGACCTGTTCAAATCGCTTAACGGCATATGGAAGTTCCGTTATTTAAAAAATCCTTCGCAGACTCCTGATGATTTTCAATCAGCAACGCTGGATGATTCAAAATGGGACAATATTGAAGTGCCCGGCAACTGGCAGCTCGAGGGGAAGTACGATCCTCCCGTTTTCACAAACATAAAACACCCTTTCCGGGCAGATCCGCCGAAAGTGCCTGAAGATTACAATCCTACCGGATTATACAGGACCAGATTCACCATTCCTTCAGACTGGAAAGGCAAAGAGATATTTCTTCATTTTGACGGAATTGAATCCGCCGGTACCGTGTGGCTCAACGGTAAACAGGCAGGCTACAGCGAGGACAGCATGACTCCTGCCGAATATAATATCACCGGCTTGCTTAAAGAAGGAGAAAATGTTCTTGCAATACAGGTCCTTAACTGGTCGGACGGAAGCTGGCTCGAGGACCAGGATTTCTGGAGGCTCAGCGGCATTTACAGGGATGTCTACCTCTTTGCTGCCCCGCTGCAGCACATCAGGGATTTCCAGGTGATCACCGATCTCGATGATCAGTACAGGGATGCATCGCTAAGCCTTAAGATCCTTCTTAAAAACTTCATGACATACACAGCAAAGAACATTTCTGTTACAGTCACTCTGAATGATGCTTCATCAAATGAAATTCTTCAGAAAAAATTGAACGCGAACTCAATGGCGGCAGGCAAGGAGAATGTGCTTAAGCTGGAAGAGAAAATTGCTAATCCCCTGAAATGGACCGCAGAAACTCCAAACCTTTACACTCTCGTCATGGAGGTCCGGGAATCTTCAGGCAAGGTCCTTGAGGTCATTACATCCAGGATTGGCTTTCGCGAAGTGGAGATCAGGAACGGACAGCTCCTCTTCAACGGCAAGGCAATAGATATTAAGGGAACCAACAGGCATGAATTTGACATGTACCGGGGAAGGACTCTTACGCGAGAAACGATGGTGCGCGATATAATGCTGATGAAAAGGCTGAACATCAATGCTGTAAGAACATGCCATTATCCTGATACCCCCGAATGGTATTCGCTATGCGATGAGTATGGTTTGTATGTGATGGATGAAGCAAATATCGAGAGCCATGAATTATGGGCCGACCGCAAGTATTATATTGCCGAAGATCCTGCATGGAAAGCAGCCTGGGTCGACAGGGGACTGTCAATGGCCCAGCGCGACAAAAATCATCCTTCTGTCTTCTGCTGGTCGATGGGCAATGAAACAGGATGGGGCTCCAACTTCGATGCAATGTACAAGGCCATCAAAAGCATCGACCCGACCAGGCCGATACATTATGAAAGCAAGACACCTGCATATGCAAATGTCCTTTCTAGATACGATATAATTTCCACAATGTACCCCAGCCTTGATGATATTGTCTCGCTCATGAACCAGGATCCCTCACGGCCTGTGATCGTCTGCGAATATGCCCATACTATGGGAAACAGCCTCGGCAACTTCAAAAAATACTGGGACCTGTTTTACAAATATCCGCGCCTGCAGGGAGGCTTTAACTGGGATTGGGTGGACCAGGGGCTCAGATCGAAGGATTATGCCGGAAGGGAGTACTGGAATATTGTCAACTACATCGACGGGGCAAATGCCAGTGACGGTCTTATCAATCCTGACAGGATACCACAACCCGAGACAAACGAGTTCAAAAAGATAATTCAGAACATCAGGGTCAGGGATCTTAAAGGCGGGAAGCTGATGATCACGAACCTGCATTTTTTCAGGAACCTTGAAGACGTAAGTTTGAATTGGGAGATCATCCGCGATGGCATTACCGTTCAGACCGGCATTGTTGATCAGCTTAACATCAATCCTCAGGATTCTGCTCAAACCACGCTTCCAATCAGCCAGGATGCTTTGAAAGCGGAAGGGGAATACTTTCTGAACCTTTCATTCAGGACAAAAAATGAACGTCCTTATGCTGAAAAAGGTTACGAGATTGCAAAAGAGCAGCTTTCCATATCCGGAAAGCCAGGTTTCGAAGCAGCTTCACCTGCCGGGTATCCGCTGACAGTAACAAAAGGTGATATACTTGTTATTAGTGGAAAAGAAATAACAATCCGTATCGATTCAAAGACCGGGGCTGTCGTTTCGTACCTTTTCAGGGGATCACAGCTGATCTCAGAGCCAATTGTGCCATGTTTCTGGAGAGTACCGACGGATAACGATGAAGGCGGCGGAAACCGGGGATTTGCTGCTAGATGGAGAAAAGCAGGGCTGGACAACTATAAAATGACTGTAAACTCCATAGTTGCCGAACCCGCAGAGAACGGATCTGTGAAAATGAAAGTCGGGTGTACTCTAACATTTGTATCAGGCCTTTCAATGAATTATAATGCTGATTACAGTTTCGAGCCGGACGGCTCTATAGCTTTTGATTTGGACCTGGTTCTGAACGGAGATTTTCCCCCGCTCGCACGTGTCGGAATGCAGTTCGCAATGCCTGTTCACTATGATCATATAAAATGGTATGGAAGAGGTCCTTTTGAAAGCTACCAGGACAGGAAAGAAAGTGCACATGTCGGCTTGTATTCAGGTGCGGTTGCGGATCAGCATTTTGCGTACGTAATGCCACAGGAGAACGGCAACAAGTCAGATGTCAGGTGGCTGAGGATCTTTGATAAAGCTTCAACAGGAATTAAGATTACATCCGCACCTCTGATGTATGTGAATGTGCAGGATTATTCACAGGAAGCGCTGAATCAGTCCAAAACATCTCACTCGCTTTACCGCGGGAACCTTACATATGTCCATATCGATCTGAAGCAGATGGGGCTGGGAGGAGATGACAGCTGGTCCCCAAGGGTGCATGAGGAGTACCAGCTGAAGGAGAAGAGCTATAAGTTTGGATTCAGGATTGAACCATTCTGATATAAAAGCATGGGGCGGGAAGCATGGGGCATGTTGTGGAGGCATGGGGCAGGGAGCAAAGAGCAGAGGGCACATGGCAAAGGCAATCAATACACAGTGCGGGCACGTGCGCTGGATTCCCCTCCTTGGAGGGGGCAGGAGTGGGTATTAATATGTAGAATCTCTTATTATAAATAGTTCTTTACAAATTTTAATTGTTATCCTGTAAGTCATTAACTCATCATTATGAAGAAAATAGGCCTGGTGGGCGGACTCGGACCTGAGGCTACAGTTGATTATTACAATCTCCTGATAAATGCTTTCAAGAATGGCAAGGGTGATCTGAATTATCCTGAAATCGTTATCTATAGCATGAATATGTCCGAATTCATCGGGCTGATGAAGGTGAAGAAATATGATGAAGCTGTTCAGAAGCTTGTGGACACTATTGACAGCCTCCGGAGAGCCGGAGCAGAATTTGCGGCAATCACGGCCAACACTCCCCACATGCTTTTCGATCAGATCAGCAGCCGGTCTTCCCTGCCTCTTATCAGCATTGTCGAGGCAACGCTTGAAGAATGCAAAAGAAAAGGTTTCAGGAAACCAGGGCTCATGGGAACAGGTTTTACAATGAACGCCACTTTCTTCCAGGATGTTTTTAAAAAGTCGGGAATCGATGTGATACTTCCTTCAAATGAAGACAAGGAAATAATAAACCAAAAGCTGTTTTCTGAAATTGAGCTCGGCATTTTCAAGGACGAAACGCGCCAAATATTGATTTCAATTACCGGAAAGATGGCCGAAGAACACCAGATCGATTCCATGATCCTTGGCTGCACAGAGCTGCCGCTTATACTTACTGACACTGTTTATGGTGGTATTCCCATGCTGAATACGACGCTCATACATGTAAATTCAATTGCTGAATATACAAGAAGCTAATCTGAAGGCGAAAGGTAAAAGGCAAAGGTCAAAAGCGAAAGTCAGAGCTCGATTAATGACAATGAAATAAGCAGATCAGAGATATTCCACAATATCCTTCAACTGCTTTCTTTTCTTGTCGGCTGATTTTTTAAATCCTGGTTTCTGATACCCGAGGGGCGTTATTGAAAAAACAACCTGGTCTTTACCGAGGTTCAGAGCTTTTTTCAGGATTTCAGGGTTATAGTTTGCTATCCAGCAGGTGCCGATCCCTTCGTTCTCTGCAGCGAGTATAAGGTGATCCAGCGCGATTGTCATGTCGGTTTCGATCGAATTGTAACCATCGTTACCGCGCTTCCATGCCTTATCCCTGTACCCTACTATAATGAGGATATGCGGCGCTTCCTTAAACCATTCCCGGTGATAACATGCTCTCACCTTTTCGAGCATCGCGGAAGAAGAAACCACAAGGAATCTGAAGGGCTGAATATTGCATGCTGTCGGTGCGAGACGGCCGGCTTCAAGTATTCTCTCAAGAATCTCTTTCGGAACGGGCCTGTCCGGGTCATAATTGCGGATGCTTTCGCGGTTCCTGATTAGTTCGGTAAATTCCATGGCATTGAAAAAGTAAAAGGTTAAGGCAAAAATAAACAAAATCAGGAGAAACCATTTAACCACGGAGTTGCACGGAGTTAAAATCCGGAGTTTCACTGAAATCTTTTAACCACAGAGCTGCACGGAGTTGAAATCCGGAGTTTCACTGTCGGGTACATTATTTTTTACAGTGTTGCTCCGTGAAATACTCCGTGTAACTCCGTGGTTAACTTTTTTTCTTCCCGGAGTTTTCCTTTACCCTGAATTTTGTGATTCTCGAAACCAGGTCCAAAGGCAGGGGTTGATCAACCGGGAACTGAACCGAACCTTTTCCCTGTTTGTATTTCGAAAGCTCGGCAGCAAATTCTGCATGACCTGTCGGGGTGGCATAAAAACCGATATGGTGATCGAATCCCGCAAAATAGACAAGAGGTTTTTTGTTAAGCTTGTATGCAGGCATGCCGTATGCAATGCTCTCGTCAGCTTCAGGAGCAGCGGCCCGGATTGTTTTTCTCATCTGTTCCAATAGTTTACGGGTGGTCCCAGGGAATGAGCCGATATACTCATCAACATTGCCGTAATTTCGCTTGATTGTATTCATATTTAAATTTGAATAAAGATAAGCTGCACTTTAACGCAAAGAACGCACGGCTAAGACGCAAAGTTCGCAAAGTATAAAGAATAAATTTGCGCTCTCTGAGGATTTCATTTTGCGTACCCGGCGTAAAACAAAAATCAACAATCTCAAAAAATCTTATAACTTGTCTTATATTTATTAAGAACAGTCATAATCGATGCACTATATTTACAGCTTTAAAGTGTTTTTATTTTAAATTTTAAATGAATAAGTACTCTCTCGACAGAAGTAAAATAAAAGTTCTGCTGCTTGAAGGAATACATGAAAATGCCGTTCTGCACTTTCATGAGAACGGATACCTGAATGTAGAATGCCACAAAGAAGCTTTATCTGTTGAAGAACTGAAGGAGAAGCTTAAGGATGCGCACATTGTCGGCATCAGGAGCAGAAGTGAGCTTACAGCTTCTGTTCTTTCGCACGCTAAAAAGCTTATTGCTATCGGTTGTTTCAGCATCGGCACAAACCAGGTTGACGCTTTAACCGCAAAGATGATGGGCATACCTGTTTTCAATGCTCCCTTCTCAAATACCAGGTCAGTGGCTGAGCTCGTGATTGCCGAAGTGATAATGCTGATGCGCGGAGTGCCCGAAAAGAATACCCTTGCACATAACAGGATATGGATGAAATCGGCGGCAAACTCCGTTGAGGTCAGGGGAAAGACGTTGGGAATAATTGGATATGGTCATATAGGCTCGCAGGTGTCGATACTCGCGGAGAACATGGGTATGAAGATCGTTTATTACGATATTGAAAAGAAGCTCAGCCTTGGCAATGCCAGGCCATGTCCATTAAATGAAGTCCTGAAGAATGCCGACGTTGTAACCCTGCACGTTCCTTCCACAGAGCTGACCAGAAGAATGATCTCGCACGAGCAGATCGCGATGATGAAGAAGGGATCCTGCCTGATCAATGCCTCACGCGGCGACGTGGTCGATTACAAAGCAGTAGCTGAATCACTTCGTAATAAACATCTCTTTGGCGTTGCAGCCGATGTCTTCCCGGAAGAACCTGCATCTGCAAACGAACCGTTCATTTCAGAGCTCCAGGAATTCAGCAATACCATTCTGACGCCCCACATCGGTGGCAGCACCATAGAGGCGCAGGCAAACATTGGCCTCGAAGTGGCAGAGAAGCTTGTAAAGTACAGTGACACAGGTTCTACTATCGGTGCGGTGAACTTTGTCGAGATCTCGCTTCAGCCGAATTCATCTAAACAAAGATTTCTTCACATACATAAAAATGTCCCCGGTGTACTGAAAGAAGTCAACAACTTTTTCAGCTCGCGGGGTATTAATATATCTGCTGAATATCTTCAAACCGATCCTGATATCGGTTATGTGATCATCGAGACAGAAAGTGAGCTCGACCAGTCCGTGACCAGCGCACTGAGGAAAGTTCCGCATACAATACGGACGAGGATCATCTATTAGAAGTGCCTAAAGTGTGCTAAAAAGTTCACTCTAGCGCACTTTCTTAGATCTCTCCGGTCAACCCGAATTCTTCGACCTCCTGCTGTTGTCCGACAGGCATAATAGGCTGCAGAATGCTGCAGACATTTCCTGAAGGATCGCGGAATGAAACAAATGAGCCGATACCGGGTATGTCCGCAGGTTCTCCGAGAACCTCAGCTCCGGATTCCTTCAGTTTACCGATATGCTCGTTTATATCGTCAACAGCAATGACCAGTGAAGGACAATTTGACTGTGTCCCCTGCCCTTTTACATATATGCCTCCGTTAATTGCTCCGGGTTGTTTTATCATATTGTTCTGATCGGTTTCGGCTGTCTTTACAGTTACGTAATTGCCCATTTCCTCACCAAGGAATGTGGTATCCCACCCGAAAACATCAGAATAGAAACTTGCCAGTTTCTGCCTGTCATCGGCAGGCAATTCAAAATGTACAACAGGATTTTTCTTTTTCATGATGGTTATATTTTTAAAAGATTTGACACTCACTCCAATTTAGTTTATGATATTAACATACCTTATGATATATGGTTCAATGTTTAAACACAAAGGACACCTCGCGCTTGTCTTTGCCCTTCGCTCCCTGCCCCATGCTCCCTGCTCCTTGCTCCCTGCCATCATCTTTTCCTTTTTCCTTTTTACTTTTTCCTTTATTATATTTGTTATACTAAGAACCAAATTGACAAAACAATGAAATGGCAAGGAAGACAGGGAAGCGGCAACATACTTGACAGAAGAGGCCGCGGAGGCCGTATGATAGCAGGCGGCGGCATAGGAACAATCATTATTGCACTGATCGTGCTGCTGCTGGGCGGTGATCCTTCACAATTACTGAACATGTCGCCCGACACGCAAACAGAGCAGGTTGCAACGACACCGGAGGAGAATGAGATGGCTCAGTTTGTTTCTGTAGTCCTGAAGGATACCGAGACAATCTGGGGGAAAATATTTGAACAGTCCGGATCAACCTACACCCAGCCCAAACTTGTTCTCTTTTCAGGGCAGGTTGAATCCGCATGCGGACTGGCAAGTGCTGCAAGCGGACCATTCTACTGTCCCAACGACCAGATGGTTTATATTGACCTGAGCTTCTGCGATCAGCTCAGGAACCAGCTCGGGGCAAATGGCGATTTTGCAGTTGCATATGTCATTGCCCACGAGGTAGGCCACCATGTGCAGAATCTTCTCGGGATCCTCGGGAAGGTCGACAGGGAGAAATCCAGGCTAAGTGAAAAAAGAGCGAATGAGCTGTCAGTAAAGGTCGAGCTGCAGGCCGACTTCCTTGCCGGGATGTGGGCCCATTATGCAGGGACCATGCTGAATACACTGGAAACAGGTGACATAGAGGAAGCAATGAATGCAGCTTCTGCTGTCGGCGATGATGTCCTGATGAAAAAATACCAGGGCAGGGTTGTGCCCGATGCTTTCACCCATGGTTCGGCCCAGCAAAGAAAATTCTGGTTCAAAAAAGGCTGGGAAACAGGAGATTTTAACCAGGGAGACACCTTTAATACCATGGAGAAGTGATTAAAAGTGCCTTGAGTGCCTATAGTACATAGAGTACTTAACTCTAAATACTCTGGTGCACTCAAGCGCACTCTAGTGAACTTTTTTGTGTTCTCCTTTTTTTTTCTTAAATCGGAATTGATTTAACCTGTCAATTCGAACCTATGACATCAGAAACCTCCAGCACACAGGCCAGGGTGCCTGTCAGTTCCCCGAATTATATTGTCATAACAGCTTTCCTTTCCCTCTTTGCGCTTGTCGGCTTTGCGTTTTACGGATTGCCTTTCTTTTTTGACTTCATGGAAAAGGAATATGGCTGGTCCAGGACTTTCATTACATCGGGAAATGCATTCGGCAAGCTGCTGGTCGGCCCCCTTTTCGGATTCATCGCAGGATGGATGATAGACAAATATGGCCCGAGAAGGCTGATGATAGCAGGTATCCTGATGATGGGTACTGCCCTTGTGGGCCTCAGCTTTGCCAGCACACCCGGTCTTTTCTATCTTTTCTATGTCTTCAATGCACTGGGTTATGTCTGCGGCGGACCCCTCCCCTGCCAGGTGCTGATCTCAAGATGGTTTGACAAAAACCGGGGAAAAGCAATGGGCATTGCCTACCTGGGCATAGGCGTTGGCGGAGCAGTCGCACCCCATATGGCCAGGTTGCTCGAAAATAATTTTGACTGGCACGCTTCCCTGGCAATCATGGGATTCCTGGGAGTCGCAGTTGCTTTGCCGCTGGTATATTTAATAAAAGGTGCATCGTCGATAAACAACTTGTCTGTGAAGCAGGAAGCAGCTGTCCCGATAAGGGATATCCTGAGAAACCACAATTTCTACCTGCTCGGGATCGGGAGCATGTGCGCCATAGGTGTCGTGGGAGGAATCAACCAGCATCTCAAGCTTTACCTGTCTGATCTCCAGTACACACAGAAGCATGCAGCAGCAATAATCTCCCTTGTGTTGTTTTCAAGCCTGGGGGGCAGGCTGCTAATGGGATGGCTGGCCGATCTCATGCCGAGAAAGTATGTTATGATCCTTATTTACATGATCGTGGCTTCGGTAATCCCCTTTCTCCTAATGCCCGATTTCACCGGAAGGATCTACATTTTCGCAGTTATCTTTGGCCTGGGACTTGGCGGCGATTACATGATTATCCCGCTTATGGCTGGTGACCTTTTCGGCGTGCGGGCGCTTGGAAGGGTCATGGGCATCATCCTGGTCGCAGATGGCGTGGCGGAAGCCAGTTTCCCGATGCTTCTCGGAAAAATGTATGATACCGCCGGAAGCTACAGGCTGGGCTTTATCGTGCTTATATGCGTCGCCCTCACCGGCGCCCTGATAGTATCGTTCCTGCCAAAGAAAAAAGTTGTAAATTCATGATAAGGAGAAGATACAGTTTTGCCCTGTGGACCTTTGTGTCTTTGTGCCTTGGTGGCATTATGATCTCATGTAACTCATCCCACAAATCTCCATTCATCTTCAGGGAAGAAGCTGATGGAATAAGCCTCTCCGAGGATGATCAGCCTGTTTACCGGTATCAGAAGATGCCCAAATCGCTTACGGGTGAATACGTATGCAATAATTACCTTCATCCTCTTTACAGCCTGGAAGGTGATACGCTTACTGAAGAATTTCCGCCGGATCATACATTTCACAGGGGTATCTTCTGGGCCTGGCACCAGCTTTTCCTCGACGACAGGAATCTTGGTGACGGGTGGACAAACCAGGGAATTTCATATGAAGTCACTGAAGTAAAAACAAAAGCTGATCCGGAAAGCGCCGCTCTCGAAACGACAGTCATGTGGAAATCGGATTCTCTTGAAAACAGAAAAGCTTTCATTGAGGAGCACACCAGGATTACTGTTTCCAGGAAAAGAGCAGAGGGAAGAAAAATTGATTTTGAGATTACTCTGAAGCCGCTTTCGGGAGGGCTCGGGATTGGCGGCTCAGCCGATGAGAAAGGGTATGGAGGCTTTTGCGCAAGAATAAAGATGCCGGACGACCTTTATTTTATTTCGGGAAGTGATACTGTCATACCTCAGAATCTTCAGATAGCAGCAGGTGACCGCATGACCTTTACAGGAAGTTTCGGAGACAAAGGGGAACAAAGCTCTCTTACAATCATTTCCAACCCGGGAAACCCGGGCTATCCCGAAAAATGGATATTGCGCCAGAAGGGAAGCATGCAGAATGTTGTTTTTCCGGGCCGTGACAGGATAAAGATCGAAAAGCCGCTCACCCTGCAATACAGCATCCTCATTCATTGACATTCTTACCCGAACTCAGGACCGAGTATGAGGTATTGCTGTTCCGGCATTCCCCTGAATTCGTTGCTGTTAAAGTACATCCTGGTAAAATGCCTTTGTTTTGTGAAACCGATTGATTCCAGCCAGCGGCGAAACTCTTTTTTACTTTGAGGAACATCCAGGGCGACAGGCTGTCCGACGAGCTGCTTCAATACATGCCCTGTAAGTGCGTATGCATGCTCCGGCGACGAGGAATATAACGGCCCTGCATAGTGGAAGATCTTTCCACTCCTGCCGAGTATGAAAGAGTCATCGATACTGAATGCCTTCTCCGGATAGTCCTTGAAAAGATTCCTGATAATGAACGATCTGTCAGTTCCGAATATCTTTCTGTCATCCTGTAGTATGAAAGGGAGATCTTTCTCAGAAACAGGCTTTACATCAGCCCGGTAATTGATATCAAAATCTGCGAGATTCATGTTTATCATCCTGTCGATCATGTACTCTTCACTAAAGCCGAATTTTTCATACAATGGCTGACCCGCAGGTGTGGCGTCCAGCTTGACCGACCTGAGTCCGCTGACCTTCCCGAGAATGCTGTCGAACAGCCTCCTGCCTATTCCCTGGCGCCTCAAACCTCTTTCAACAAGCACCATTCCTATCCAGGCAATTTTACCTTCATAAACTACAGCATTCGAGGTACCGACAATCCTTCCCCCGTAGTCCGCGCCAATGCAAATGTCATCAGGATTCGTCAGCACCATGCGCCAGTCCTTTTCGGTCTGGTTCCATCCTTCAGCTTCTGAAAGCCGCATGGCATTATTCAGGTCGGCGAGGTTTAACTGCCGTATGTTCAGGTCCATTCTCAGAATAAAATCAATCAGACAACCACTTCCCGATATTCTTCCTTACAAAATCATCATCGTTGAGCTCAGGGTATGAGGCATAAACGCGGTCGATCTCCTCTTTTTGTCCCGGCGACAGCTTTTCTTTCCTGTCGAGGGTCCAGATGCCTTTCATCAGTCCCTGTCTCCTCAGCACTTCATGCAAACCTGCTATACAACCTTTAAAATTATGGGCAGCATCAAAAAAGGCTGAATTGCAGTCAGTGATCTTTGAAGCGAGGGTCAGCGCATATGCTGAATTTTTATCGAACTTGCCTTGCCTGACATCTTCAAGCATTTTAACGGCGGTTCGCGTCCATACTGCCCAGTGACCGAGAAGGCCGCCGGCGATTCGCTTGCGGATCATTCTTCCGTTAACGGGAATCTCAAATTCAGTGAGAAGGTCAATAAGAATATTGTCATCGTTCCCCGTGTAAAGAGCTATTTCATCAGACCTGCCAGATTCAGCAACACCCCTCACAACATCCAGGGTCTGGTACCTGTTGAATGGTGCGATCTTAATAGCTGCCACATTTTTTATTGAAGAAAACTCACGCCAGAAATTCATCGACAGCTGCCGTCCGCCCACTGCCGGCTGAAGGTAAAAACCTATTACGGGAATAATATCCCCTATTGTACTGCAATGTTCCAGCATGGTCCTGTCGGAAGCGCCTCTGAAGGCAGCCAGGCTCAAAAGAGCGGCATCATACCCTGAGTCAGCTGCGAGCCGGGCTTCAGCGACAGCCTGCTTTGTTTTGCCGATAACCCCGGCTATCCTTACGGGGTGTTTGCCTGATCTCTCCCTGTACCTGTCAAATTCCTGTGAAGCAATCTCAAAAAGAGGTTCGAGAAGGTTAAACTCAGGGTTCCTGATGGCGAACTGCGTTGTGTGCACACCTACGGCGATCCCTCCTGCTCCGGCATCGAGATAATAACGGATGATGGCCCTCTGGTGTTTTTCATCGAGCTTTCTCCGGCTGTCCAGGGCAAGCGGCATCGCAGGAATAACTGTGCCCCTGTTTAATATTTCACGAACTTCCTTTTTCATGAGAAGGAATTAGTAGACACCATTGCGGACTTCATAGTGAGTTGGTTTGTCCCAGATCTTTCCGCCGCCTTTTATCCATCCTGATATCCATTTTATTATCATCGCAGCCTGAACTTTTGGCTTTCCGAAAACAGCCAATGACTTCCCGGCATTGCTCAGTAAAGCTGTTTCTGCTTCAGATCCCGTGAATACAGGCTCTTTCTCCAGCAACCTTCCGAATTCCAGCGCAACTTCCCTGACGGATAACAATTCAGGGCCGGTAATATTGAGAATATCGGCGGGATTCTTTACATGCTCTATTGATCTCAGGACAAAATCGTTCACATCGCCCTGCCAGATCACGTTGAAATAACCCATCGTAAGGTCTATTGCTTCACCTCTCCATACTTTCATTGCTATATCCGTCAGCACGCCGTACCTCATTTCGACCGAATAGTTCAGCCTGATAAGTACTGTTTCCGTGCCGTACCTGCTGCAGCCATACTCAAACATCCGTTCGCGTCCGAGGCACGATTGGGCATATTCACCCGAAGCACAAAGCATATCTGATTCTATTGATCCTCCTGTTCCGGGTGCAACAAGCGGATAGACGCAGCCTGTTGAAAAAGCTACGATCCTTGAATTACGGAAATGTGCTGCCACCAGGCCGGGAAGATAAGTATTCACAGCCCATGTGAAGGGCAGGTTAGCTGAAGATCCGAACTTCATCCCTGCAAGGTAGAACACATTTCTGAACAGGGGCAAACGAGACAGGAACTCAGTATCGAGCAGGTCACCCCGCACAGTTTCAATACCGGCTTCATCAAGGCTTTTCTGAACAGTGGGATCGATCGTCCTGGAGACTCCAAGTATCCGTTTCCTGACCCCGGCATTCCGGCAGGCACGTGCAGCCATCAGAGAGAGCGAGGGCCCGATCTTTCCGGTTATGCCCAAAAAGATAAGATCGCCGTCGATACGCGACATTAATTCCACGAGGTCATCACCCGGTCTGGTCAACAGTTCCTCGAGCTGCTCCTCGCTTCCGATCAATTCAGGGTTGTCAGTCATTCAGCTTTCAATACATTATTAATATGTTCCTGTAGATTTCCACAGCTTCTTCGATTTTGGAGACATAACAGAATTCATCTGTCTGATGTGCCTGACCGGGCTCGCCCGGCCCGAGAATGATCACCGGGGCATTACAAACTTTTTGGAGGACTGCGCCGTCAGTCAGGTAGGGCAATGACGTGGGTGAATATTCAACGACATTCATCACTCTGAATACCATCCGGGCAAAAGGATCGGACATGGAAGTTGAGACAGGTCCTGTATCCACCAGTTTTTCAATGCTGATCTCCCGACCTGCAGCTTCCTTTATCTGTTTTAGTATCTTCCCGTGATCTGATTTTGAAGTTGTCCGAACATCAATAGTGAATTCTGCACGGTCAGGAACCGAGTTGATGTTCATGCCTCCTGATATTTTCCCGATATTGATCGTAGGGAAGCCAAGCAGCCTGTCCTCCTCAGCTCCGAAATCAATGTCCTTCAGCCTCATGATTGCTTCAGCCACCTTGTAGATTGCATTATCACCTTTTTCAGGCATGGATGAATGAGCAGTTTTACCTGTTGCAACCGCATTCAGGTACAGGGCGCCTTTATGGCCAACTGCGGGGATGTTTCCTGTCGGTTCGCCTACAATGATTCCTGATGCATCAGCAGGTATCAGCCTGTCGGCAGCGAGCTGTGAGATGCCCTGGCATCCGAGCTCTTCACCTGCCGTAAAGATGAGACGGACACCTTTTCCGGGGGTGCCGTTCCTGAAAGCTTCAATCGAAGCAACGATCATTGCAGCAAGTCCGCCTTTCATATCAGAGGAACCCCTGCCCCATATCTTTCCGTCATTAACATAACCGCTGAACAGATCCCTGGTCCATGGCTTTTTACCCTCAGGCACAGTATCTAAATGGCCCGAAAGAACTGCAGGAAACCCCGATGCACCGACACCTTTTTCAGCAATAAGGTGAAGCCGGTTCTCGCCAAACTCATGAAATCTTACATCGAAACCGTTCTCTGTAAGGATGCTTCCTGTAAAACACGCGATTTCAGCTTCATTACCAGGAGGATTGATTGTATTGAAGCTCAGCAGTTTCTTTGTCAGGGAGATTACATCCATAAACAGGAATATGTCTTTACAATTTACAATTTTTTACCACAAAGGAAACAAATGAAAGTGAATGAATTGTTCACGACAGAGAGAATTACGTAATTAATTCCGTAATTTATTACGTAATTCTTTTTATTCCCTGAATCTGTACACCTCTCTTTTGTTTCAGCCATTGCAGGCAACAGCTTTGAGATTGAACTTATAATTATTTAGCTCACCTCTGATCCCAAAGAAGTCAACCTAAGGAGCCTTGATTCTGTATGTTAATGATTTCAAATTATTATTAAAACATTCTGCTTTTCAGGATTGTTAGAATCTAAAGTTTAAAATTATTGACATGGCAGTTGTAAAAGAGGAAATAGCTGAGTTTGCGGTGACGAAAGACGATGTTCTTCGGTTATCGCAATACCATCATACTTCATGTATAACCATTTATATACCAACTCACCGCGTAGGTGCCGCAACCCTGAAGGGCGAAGATGCCCTGGCTCTTAAAAACCAGCTCAAGGAAATACGGAATAAACTTTATGAGCAGGGATTGAATGCAAGGCAGATAGAAAAGCTTGTCAACCCGGTACTCAGCCTTGTGGATGATTCAGATTTCTGGAGACACCAGGCTGAAGGCCTTGCCGTATTTGTCTCTGATGATGTATTTGAAAAATACACGGTTCCGGTAAGCTTTGAACCTTTCAATTATCTTTCGAGCGAATTTTATATTCTTCCGCTCCTTCCGCTCT
>DATGWQ010000010.1:0-6089 GCA_035299385.1 Bacteroidales bacterium
ACCCAGGATAAGCCCTTTCATTGGTGAGATGAAAAACACCATTGCAGAAATACTCTCAACTGATGCTGAAAATATAGGCATTAAAGCGACGACAACAGAGAATATGGGGTTTGTCGGCAGGGAGGAAGGAGTGGTGGCGATGGCAGTGGCGCTTATAGAGCGTTGAGCGTAAAGACGGAAGACCGAAGACGGAAGACTGTCAGTGCCTGAAATATGTTGACCAAAAAAACGGTAAACATTATGGCAAAAGTAAACTATTTTGATCATGAAACTAAGCCTCAGTATCAGAGGTACTTCAGTGATGATTTTAAGAAAAAGAAAATCAGGGAATTAGAGAAAAATCAAACATCCATTCCCGATATTTGTAAAACATATTCAGTAAGCAGGTCATCAGTTTACAAATGGATTTATAAATATTCGGCGATGGCAAAAAAGCAAGTCAAACAGGTAGTCGAGGCAAAGAGCGACACCCAGAAGATTAAGGCATTACAGGAAAAGATCAGAGAGCTTGAGCAGATTATAGGACAAAAGCAGTTATTAATCGAGTTCAAAGACAAGATGATCGAAATAGCAGAGGAGACTTATGGTGTGGACATTAAAAAAAAATTACATTCCAAGCTCTCGTCTGGTACCACCTCAACAGGGAAGAACACGGGAAAAAGCTAAGTCGGCTCTTTCGGATCTTAGACATAAGTAAACAATCATTTTACCAGATGCTTACCCGGCGCAAACACAAGCTTGAAGAACAAGAGCAGCTTATCCCTCTGATTGAAGAGGTCCGCAGTGATCATCCGAGGATGTCTGCCCGGGACATTTATTTTAAGCTTAAACCATCCTGTATGGGCCGCGATCAGTTTGAAAGGTTTTGCATGCAGAGCGGTTACAGGATTAAGCCTCTACACAATTACAGAGTGACAACAAACAGCCTGGGAGTGACAAGGTTCCCAAATCTGGTAAAGGATCTTGAGGTTACACGTGTCAACCAGGTTTTCGTGAGTGACATTACTTATTATGATATTGGGGATAAAACATATTACCTGACTTTTATTATGGATCTGTTTAACCGTGAGATAGTAGGCTGGTCTGAAAGTGAGAATTTAAGAACGGAAAACACTACAATGCCGGCCCTCGATATCCTGGTAAAGGAACGGGGCAGAGCCAGCCTGAAGGGCGCAATCCTGCATTCGGATGGTGGTGGACAATATTACAGTAATGATTTTAAGGCCCTTACCAAAAGCTTAGAGATGCTCAATTCAATGACCGAGGAGAAGGTTTATGAAAACTCACATGCAGAGAGGTTAAATGGGATTATCAAAAACAATTACCTTTATCCGTATAACCCGACTAACAGAAGAGCACTAAAAGGCTTACTGGAGAGAGCGATAGTAATGTACAATACTGATAAACCACATTCTTCACTGGGGAAAATGACCCCCGTCGAGTTCCGCGAAAGTGTTGAGAACGTCGATAACTCTACGAGTTATCTTCCGTTCTCAACACTAAGATATCATAATTTAAATATTAAAAAATCAATAAAAAGAGTCAACGTTATTTAGGCATTGACATACTGGTTACCGATTACCGATTACCGATTACCGATTACCTTTATTAATGAAATGAATTATGTTACCGCTTTCTAATATCCCTCAATCGCTCGATCTCCTGATTGCCTTTCTTATCGGCACCGGTTTCGGCTTTGCTCTCGAACAGGCCGGCTTTTCATCGAGCAGGAAGCTCGCAGGAATGTTCTATGGTTATGACACCACCGTGCTGAAGGTCTTTTTTACCGCTGCAATAGTCGCCCTTGTCGGCTCACAGTTTTTAAGTTACTTCGGAATCCTTGATCTGAACCTGGTATTTGTCAATGAATATTATGTCTGGGCTGCAGTGATCGGGGGAGTGATAATGGGAGCCGGATTCATTATGGGGGGCTTCTGTCCCGGGACTGGCATCTGCGCCATGTCGATAGGGAAGATCGACGCCATCGTTTTCGTCGCAGGCGGGCTCACGGGAGCTTTTCTGTTTGCCGAAACATTTCCACTGATAAGCAATATTGCAAACGGCTATTATAAAGGCCCGGTTAAGATCAATGAGGTTCTTGGCATGTCGCCCGGATTTTTCACATTTTTCCTGATAATCGCTGCTGTGGCGATGTTCTGGCTGGCAGAAGCTGCGGAGAAAAAATTTTCAAGACCGGAAATTTCAAATGAGATATAAAGCAATCAAAAATGGATACAAAAAGCATAAGAGTAAAATATTCGATTGTTCTTGTCATCCTGGGATTCATCCTGTCGATTTTACCCCAGGGCAGGTCATTCAAAGCAGATCCGGGGAAGGTGCTGTCATCAATATCTGATGATAATGCTTTCTATACTGCCGACCAGGTTGCAAAAATGATGGCTTCTGAAGACAGCACCGTGCGGTTCATCGATCTCAGGACTGAGGAAGAATATAAGGCTTCATGCCTTCCGGGGGCAGTAAATATTCCATACGACAAATTCATTGCTAATAAACTTCGCTCCGCCCTGGGAAATGGAACCACGAAAAATATTATCTATTCCGACGGGGACATTCATTCCTCTTATATCCTGGTTGTTGCCCGGGAACTTGGATTCGAAAACACCAGGGCATTGAAGGGTGGAATGAACGATTGGAACACGACTGTGATGAACAGCGCTTTCAGTGGCGAAAGAATATCAGCCCGTGAAAATGCCCTCTTTGAATCACGTACAAAAGCAAAGAGGATCTTCACCGAGTACAACAGCCTGCCGGACAGCCTGAAGCATTCGATTAAGCTGGAGAAAAAGAAACTGGATGGAGGTTGTGAATAAGCGTAGAGCGTAAAGCGCAGAGCGTAAAGTTTAACGAAGAACAAATTTGAGCAACTTAGCGCCTTTGCGCCTTTTCAGTAAAATAAAAAACAAAAAATCCGGTCAAAAGCTTCATTCTGACCGGATTTAATATACAAGTTAAGCAATTATTTCACCAATTCAAAATTATTTACCTCTGCTGAAGTGAACGGAAGCCAGGACAATGCTGCTTTCTGGCTTACCATCTTGTCGTGCATGAAGCTGTTGTTGCCGTAACGCAGTGTTTTTGCATCGTAGCCAAAAAGCCTCAGGAAAGCTGTGGCGAAGCTTGAATTATGAGCAGTGCCGCAGTAAACCACAACAGGCTTGTCGGGAGGTATGGAGGTCATCTCGTCTGGGAAGCCGAGAGTTTCCTCAGGCTTGTACCTGATTGCACCGGGGATATGCCCGTCCTCGTACTTGTCTTTCCTTTCAAGGTTTATGATATAATACTTTGAAGGATCGGAGAAAACTTCATCTGCAGTTATAGTAACCTTATCCGTTCCATCCTGAAACAGCTTTTTAAATCTTGCAGAAGCGATATCCGGCCCGGTCGCCAGTCCTGTTTTAAGAAGCGGCATCGTTGACCCGGGTTCTTTTTCGTGCGCCGCTGTCTCAAGCTTTGATTCATATTTTCCCGAAACATTCTTAAGCCATGCCTGGTCGGCACATTCTTTGTTCCATGCGCTCATCCCCCATCTCATCGCATATACATTTCCATATCCCATCAGGCGTAGCAGCGATGTGGCGTAGCTTGATACTGAGCCATCGTTGTCGACCATTATTATCCGGTCGTATTCAAACGGTTTTATCCCGGCTTCAAAATACTCAGGCAGATCACTGAATATTTTATTCACAGCGCCTTTGATGTGGCCTTTGGAATAAAGATCAGCCGGACGTATATCTATAACCAGGTTCTTCTTTCCCAGCTCTTCATTAACGATGGAAGCCTTTATGAGCGAAGGAAAATTCTGGCTGTTCACGTAATCGCCGTTTTCCTCCAGGTCTTTTAGAAGAAGCGTCGTCTCGTTATCGAGGCTCAGTAGTTTCTTTTCAGCTGCCGGAGTTGCTTTCTGTCCTGTGTCTGAAGTTACTTTTTCTTCAGTGCCGGTTTCCTTTCCTGTTTTGTTTCCGCAGCCTGAGGCAAGAAGAAATGCCGGTAAAATCAGAAGAAATAATTTTTTCATGCCTCTCCCCTCTTATTGTTTTACTGCAACATTGTTCAGGTCGAAGTTCAGCGTTTCGACCCTGTTGCCTGCATCATCATATCTGTATTGTGTAATCGCGATACCGTTTTGGGGGTTATTCATCAGGTTTCCGTCCTTATCGTAGCTGCTTGTCTCAACAAGCGCCCCGTGATCGTCATATTTATAACGTGTTGTCGGAACCTGCTTGCCGCCTACAATTTCGTTGTCCTGGTCATAATAGGTAGTTTCTGAGACATATCCGTTCTCATCGAATTTGCTAATCCTCTTAGACCAGCCCCAGTAAAGGTTCGACATCTGACCCGTTACATTGTAAACTTCGAATTTTTCAACATCGCCATTGTCATTTGGAGTGAAAGTAAAATATGAAACTCCGATATCGCCGCAGTTTTCTGCTGTACAGTTATAAAGGGTGTCGGCCATGTAATTTGCCATCCTTGTAACATATCCCTTATCGTTGTAAGTGAAGCGAAGCTCATAAAAAGGGCAGAAAGGGTTCATCACCACTTCTTCACCTTTCAGATTGTACCTGTTCTCCTTTACCATCCCGTCGGGAAGTATGCTCCAGGTATAGCTGTGGATGCCGTTCCTGTTGTCGATCATATTGCCATCCTTGTCATAAAACATCAACCCGACCCTCACACCATCGTTATTGAGTGAGTATTCCACGGCAGATATTCCCTGGTTTTGGATCTGCTCGTTCTTTGAGTTGTAGTATTTTTTTGTCTGGATGTTGTTGCCTGTATAGGTATATTCAATCTTTGCAGCTCCCATAGCGGAATAGTCGAGCAGCACATTATCGCGCACATACTCGACTGAAAGCAGCTGACCTTTATCATTGTAAGTCAGCTTGTAGGCATTGATTGTTTTAGCCTGGTCTGCGGTGAGCGGATGAATACCCCTCTCAATGTCATAGGGAGTTTCGCTGAACTGAAGGAGCCTGTAGTACTCAATGCCTGAATGCTTTGGCTGTTTTTCAGCGCTCTTTGTCCCGGTACATGAAGCGAACCCGATAGCAATTATTACTGCAATAAATGCAGGCAGAATTAGTTTTCTGAATTTCATCGTTGTCGTTTTTGGTTAGAATTTGCCAAATTTAGTAATTAATGGCTGAATGACAAACAGATGGTAATGAAAGGCACAAACAACGAAAAATCGAATTTGTTTTAATTCCTGAGGACAATCAACTGCATCCTTTGGTCTATCTTTACACTTACTAATTCAAGTGACTATGACAACTTCATTCCTGGACTCGGATTTCTTCAGCTATATCATTATGCCTTTCCTTATATTTCTTGCCAGAATATGCGATGTCTCGATAGGCACGATGAGGATCATCTTTGTTTCAAAGGGCAGGAAGAACATAGCGCCTGTACTCGGTTTCTTTGAAGTGCTTATCTGGATCACTGCCATTAGCAAGATAATGCAGAACCTCGATCATTACATCAATTATGTGGCCTACGCTGCAGGATTTGCCACAGGTAACCTTGTGGGAATGATCCTGGAGGAAAAGCTGGCGATGGGCATCCTCATGATAAGGGTCTTTGCCAGCGAGAGAGGGCATGAGCTGGTTTCGCTGCTGAACGGAAGCGGGTATGGCGCCACGGTTGTTGAAGCGCATGGTGCAAGGGAGAAAGTCAGTCTCATTTACACTATAGTGCAACGGAATGAGGTTGACAATGTGCTCATCATGATAAACAAATTCAATCCAAAAGCCTTCTATACTATAGAGGATGTCAAATCGGTCAGCCAGGGAATCTTTGCACCGCGAAAGCCATCTTCCGTTATCCCGTTCACGAATATCATAAGTGAGTGGAGGAAGGGGAAGTGATGGCAGCGGGGAGCGTAAAGCGGGGAGCGGAGAGCGTAAAGCGTAAACCGTAAAGATACAAAGAGGGCATTGCGAAGGGATTCCCCTCCCTGGAGGGGGCAGGGGTGGGTACAGTGAGGAGTAAGGAGTAAGGAGTAAGGAGTAAGGAGTAAGGAGTAAGGAGTAAGGAGTAAGGAGTAAGGAGTAAGGAGTAAGGAGTAAGGA
>DATGWQ010000011.1:0-3652 GCA_035299385.1 Bacteroidales bacterium
GCTGCATGACCAACGGGAGAAACATCCCCCGGTCCATGCCAGGCGGTCCTCACATTGAACCATTCGCCGAGCCTCGCTATCTTCATTGCAGGTGTTATTCCCCCGATCTGTGAGATATGAACCCTGATAAAATCAAACAGCCGGTCAGTCATATAGTCCCTGAATTCATTGATGTTATTGAAAAGCTCACCCATTGCAATGGGAACAGCAGTCGTTTGCCTGAGCTGCTTGAACCAGAGCATATTTTCAGGTGAGAAAGGATCTTCGATAAAAAACGGCCGGTACTGTTCAAGCGACCTGATCATGTTGATGGCGGCAATTGGCTCTATTCTTTCATGAACATCGTGAAGGAGCTCAATCTCTTCACCGCATTTCTGCCTGACGACTTCGAACATCTTCGGAACGCGCCTGATATACGTACCCTGGTCCATGAACTCGTCGCGGTTGAGCCCGAATCCTGCCGCTTTGAAGTCGGGTTGTTCTCCCATTGTACCTACACCGCCGTATCCGCCCTGCTGTATCCTGATGTGCCTGAATCCCTGGTCCATGAACTTGCGGACATTGTCTGCTATGGCTTCAGGAGTGGCTCCGCTGGCATGTGCGTAACTTTCCACAGCTATCCTGCATTTGCCTCCCAAAAGCTGGTAAACGGGCATGTTTGCGCGTTTACCCTTGATATCCCAGAGAGCCTGGTCGAGACCGCACAGTGCATTGTTAAGAACAGGCCCGTTTCTCCAGTATGAGCTCACATAAGCCGACTGCCACATATCTTCTATGTTGTCAGGGTCCTTCCCGACACAGAAATCTTTCAGATATTTTTCGATGGCCGTAACCACGGCAAACGCCCTCTGTGTATAGGTTGCACAGCCCAGGCCATATAGTCCGGGCTCACTGGTCTCGACTTTCACAATTACCAGGTTTGACCCTTCCGGGGCTGTTGTGATTGCTTTGACATCTGTTATCTTCAAAGGCGGAAGCCCGACTGCCCATGAAGGAGTTGTTTTGGCTGCCGCTCTTGCCTGGGGAGATGCAAAAAGACCTAACATTCCGGCAGCAGTGCCGGTACCGATCATCCTCATGGCATCTCGACGCGTTAAGCCTTTTTGTGATTCATTATTTTTCATGATGCTGTCAGTTTAGGTGGTAAATTTATATTTCGGGCTATTAATTGCAAATTCTTTCACGACCTGGGTGTCATCCAGGATATTATCTTGTCGAAATTGGCTGGTAGTTTATATGTCTTTACATGATCCTTCAGATTTTCTCCTATAATCTCGATTGAAGAGAGGTTGGCATTACCCAGGCCCATCTGCGCACTATGGTTAAGGTATCCGATTTTAGAAAAATCTATCCCCATCAGCTCGATTCCGACACGGTCAGCTGCAAGCCAGTCCTGGCTGACCACACAAACCTTGTGGTCTATCTCGGTGCCGAGGGTGGGCCCATTGCCTTCCATGCCGTTAAATCCATCTATTATGGCAAGTGCGGGATGAAGCCTCTGGGCAAGCATTGCAAGGTTGAAATTCACACCGTAGAAACCGCTGCCATGCAACAATCGCTTGTAGCTCACAGCACCTTCCTTGGATGGCCTGGCTTTGTCCGGTGCGAAACGCTTGTCCTCGCCGTATAGCATAAATCCCTTGTCCTTTATCGGGGCGCCGAATACAATGTTCTTTAATGAAAGGGAAGCTCCAACCGAAGTGTGTGTTTTCATCCTTGCCACAGATACCACATAGGAATCCGGAGAGGTAATTATGCCCGATACCCTTACAAGGCGGGGCCTGAAATCTTTTTCATCGACGACGTACATGTTCTCATAACCTTCAGCATCGAGATCAACGAGCCTGATTCCGGGATATTTTTTGAGCAAACCTGTGTAACCATAATTGTCGAATCCTTCGAGCGTTGATCCGCTGGCACAGGACTCTGCTATAATTGCATTTTTCAGCTTATTGATGGATTTCAGGAATTCAAGTATCCCCTCGAGAGTTTCCGCATGGGTGCATGCAAGAGGAACATAGATGAGAACATTATTTGGTTTAAGGACCACCCGCTTACTGCCTATGGCCTGCCTGATTTCCTGGGAAAACGGTTTTAATGCTTTAAAAACCAGGTCAGCACGGTCATTGGCAGTCGATATTGAAACCCTTGTCGGCATCGTTGGCCCCGCTTTTTTCTTTTCCACAGGACTATTGCTGATCAGCGGAAACGGACAAGCCATCGCCAGGCTGCCAGCGACAGAGGTTCTGATAAAATTTCTGCGATTATAATTATTCATATCTCTTCCGGGTTGAATTTCAGGTTTTTTAGTTAATTAATCAACACTGTATTCAATCTGGTAAAAATTTCAGACATACGGGCCTGGACACTTTTATCCTTTCCGGCAGCGGAGTCAGAGCGCCTGTTTTCTTATCTCTCAGGAATACTACTATTTCATTGCTGCCCTGGTTCGCAACCAAAAGGTATTTTCCGGTCGGATCAATTGCGAAGTTCCTCGGACTTCTTCCCAAGATCGGCTTATTGGCAACATGGGTAATGCTGCCATTTTTTTTGACCGAATAAATTGCAAGGTCATTGGCATCACCGCGATTTGACGCGTAAAGAAATTCGCCGTCGGGTGACAAATGTATGTCAGCTGCTCCCGATTTGCCGGTAAAACCCTGTGACGTCATCGGGATAGTCTGTATTTCCGAAAGTTTCCCGTTGGTATAGGAGTATACGGAAATAATTGCCCCCATTTCGTGGACCAGGTAAACGAATCTGCCATTCCTTGAAAAGGCAAGATGGCGCGGACCGGTTCCGGGCCTGACGGACACGAATGCAGGATCTGCAGGCGTAAGAGGATCGGCGCTCACCCCTTTCTTTATATTATAGATATTCACTTTGTCCGTACCAAGGTCGGGAACAAGAAGAAATCTATTATCGGGTGAAACAAATGTCGAATGGACATGCGGACCCTGCTGCCTCGCTTTATCGATGCTGCTTCCTTCATGTCTGATAACCTGGATTGAAGGGTTCAGCGTTCCGTCAGGATTTACAGGGATGGCGGCCAGAGTACCGTCACCATAATTGGCGGCATACACAAATTTGTCTTCAGTGTCAAATTCCACAAAACAGGGACTGTCTCCGCCGGAGGGTACACGGTTAAGAAATCTGAGCCCGCCGGTATTACTGTCGAATGCAAATGAACTGACAGTTCCTTTTTTGACCTCATTTACTGCATAAACATATTTTCCGTCACTACTGATTGTGAGAAAAGAAGGATTTTCCCCACCTGCAATGGAAGACTTAAGAGTGCCCTTTCCTGTCTCATAATCGAAATCGTAAACAAAAATACCTTCATTCGTTCCGGATGAGGTGTATGTTCCTACCATGAGAATGATGAATTTTGCCTGGTCCGCTTTCTGAGCCTGCAGACAGCAAAAAGCACCTGGGATAAGAAGCAGTAGAAGCGTGGTTTTCATTTTATTAATGGTTTATTAATCTTATTAATCCCTGTTAATTATATTTTAAGAAGTAATTAATAAATGAACTTAGAGGTTCAGCCCTTGAAAAGCTGAATTTAAATATAAAATAATGTAATATAAACGTATAAGAAAATAATTTAGTAATGTATTGATGATCAAGCTGAACTATATCAAAAATCTGATGC
>DATGWQ010000012.1:0-3591 GCA_035299385.1 Bacteroidales bacterium
AAACAATAGCGGATCGTCGAGCTCAGGCTCCGTAAGCAATTCCGGAGGCAATAACCAGAACAAGGACCAGGACAAAAACAAGGAGAAGGCGAAAGATAAACAGAAAGAAAAGGACAAGAACAAGAACGGCAATAAATCAAAGCATGATCAGAAGGACAATAACAAAAGCAAGGACAAGAATAAGGATAAGGACAAAGATAAGAATGGGCATTAATAAAAAGGGGCCTCCTTCAAGGCCCCTTTTTATAATTTACGCTTTCCTGGTCTCCTCCTTGAGTCTCTGGATATGACCGCGGCCAAGTCCCTTCACCTCACATCCCAGCTGGAAATACCTGCGTATACTGTCATCTGACAGTATACCGAAACAATCGATTATTGCAGCAGGCTGCCCTATTTTTGATACGACATCATCAGGTTCAAGATCGAGGTAAGCCTTGTGTGGCACGGCAAATATGACCGCATCCACGCCTTTGAGCGATTTCCCGAGATCCTGCTCGATCCTTATTTCCTTCAGCTTTTCCTGGTTGCGGAAGAATCTTGCTTTGCTCTGTCCTGTCGCAGGATAGCTGTCCTGCTGTTCAAATTCCCACCAGTGCTCCACATACGGGTCATGCACTTTTATCTCGGCTCCCATTTCAGCAAGCTTTCTTATGACAATCTCAGAGCCGCTGTACCTGGTGTCGCCGACATCCTCACGGTACGCTGCACCCAGGATCAGCACTTCCGAAGATGCTATCGGCCTTCCCATATTCCTGAGGGCATCGCGTGTAAGCTGGCCGACATGAAGGCCTCTTGTGTCATTTATGTCGATTGCCAGGGGTGTCAGCTTGAATATATCATCTTCAAACCCGAGGATATGCTTGTATGCCCAGACTCCGAGGCCTCCGTCTTTTGGCAGACAATAACCACCTATACCTGGTCCGGGGAATATCATATTGCTGTGGGTCGGCCTTACCTTGATGGCTTTTATCACCTTCGTTATATCAACCCCGTTTCGTTCTGCAAAGAGGCTCCATTCATCGAGGAAGGCAAGCATGGTCGCCCTGTAGCTGTTTTCGACGATTTTGGCCGTTTCAGATTCTATCGGCCTGTCCATCACCGTCAGCGGAAACTTTTCGGTATTCAGAACCTCGTTCAGGAATTTCACCACTCTCTTCCTGGCTTCTTCGTTTATGCCGCTGCATACCCTCCAGAAATCCCTGATGCTTGAAACATAATTCCGTCCAGGCATCACGCGCTCATAACTGTGGGCCAGCAGCGGGTCCGACTTGAGCCCCCGTTTCCTGAATACTTTTTTCATTATGGGATATGCCACCTGCTCGGTTGTGCCGGGGGCTACGGTTGTTTCTATAAGCACGAGGGCTTCTGGCGGAATATGTTCTGCAATAACAAGGATCGATGCCTCGAGTGCAGCCATGTCGGTGCTGCCCGAACGCACATTTCCAAGGTCGGCCTTGATGTAATCGCACTGCACATCGACAACTACAACATCGGCAAGCTTCAGCACCTCGTGTGTGTAGGTCGCGATAAGAGTTTTCTTTTCATTCACGCAACGGGCGATCATAGGGTCGACTTCGGGATCTTCAGCCTTGACCGGGGAAATGCCCCTGTTAAGAAGCGGAATTTTCCAGAAGCTCCTGGGACTTGGCCGCTGAACGCCAACAACGAATTTTGAAGGTTTGCCGGTTTTCTTGTCAACCGTGTCAGCAACAATGGCAGCCATGACTGCACCAACGAATCCGACACCCATCACTACAACGATCTCACGGCCTTTTGCCCGTTCACTGTCAATTCTTTCTTTCAGGGATTCAAATTCAGTTTTATAATCTGCGGGTTTGGGCAAAGCAAATTTCTCTCCGCCCGGGCTGATTGAAATAATCTCACTCATATGAATTTAAGTTAATTAAAAAATCCGGATAAGACCGGAACTGTAAAGAGTAATTATTAAAGATACTCATTTTTAACCTTTGTTCATACATAAATCGAACATTTTTTGTATAAATTGAGCCGTGTATTTGCCTGTCGGACGAAGAAAGTACAGCTGAAATATTGAACCTGTTCCTATGAAAAGATTGTTTATTCCATTGATCACATTTACATCCCTCATGATGTTAAGTTTTTCACAACCGGCCGGCGATCCCTCGGATCCATGGGATAACCAGTATCCAAAAATTCTTCAGGAGATAACCCCACCGGCTTTCAGGAACAAGATATACGATATAAGGAAGTATGGCGCTGTGCCTGACAACCCGGGTTTCCTCAATACCAAAGCCATAAATTCTGCCATCAGTCTCTGCAGCAAAAAAGGCGGGGGAACGGTTCTTGTGCCAAGGGGCACCTGGCACACCGGCCCTGTCGTACTTAAAAGCAGGGTAAACCTGAAGATCGATGAAGGCGCAGTTCTCCTTTTCACTCCCGACACCTCACAATATCCTGTTGTGCTTACGAGGTGGGAGGGAATGGATTGCATCAATGTATCGCCCATGATCTATGCCTATGGTGAAACGGACATCGCTATTACAGGCAAAGGAACTATCGACGGTGGAGCTTCAGTAAGGAACTGGTGGGGGATGAAGCGGCTCACAGCTGTTCCCGGAAAGGAGCTCAGGGGAAGACCGCTCCTGATGGATATGAACGAAAAAGGTGTTCCGGCCGAAAAAAGGATCATGAGGGCATCTGATAATCTCAGGCCGCAGCTCATCAATTTGTACAAGTGCCGGAACGTCCTTATCCGCGATGTGACACTCACCCGTCCCGCATTCTGGACGATCCATCCGCTTCTCAGTGAAAATATTACAGTTAAAGGTGTAACCATCATTACTGATGGAGCACCTAACGGGGATGGATGTGACCCTGAATCATGCAGGAACGTGCTCATCGAGGATTGCTTCTTCAATACCGGCGATGACTGTATTGCAATCAAGTCGGGACGCAATTTTGACGGAAGAAAGTGGAATGTCCCCAGCGAAAATATCATTGTCCGTAAATGCAGGATGCAGAATGGTCATGGCGGTGTTGTGATCGGAAGCGAAATCTCCGGAGGCTACAGGAATCTCTTCGTGGAGGACTGCGATATGAACAGCCCTGAGCTGGAGCGTGTAATAAGGATCAAAACCAATGATTGCAGGGGAGGCACAATAGAAAATCTTTTTGTAAGAAACGTGAATGTGGGACAATGCAGCGAATCGGTTCTGCATATTAATCTTGTTTATGAACCCAACGAAGACTGCACCCGTGACTTTCCGCCATACGTCAGGAATGTCTTCCTCGATAATGTAAAATGCCAGAAAAGCCGTTACGGCGTTTATATTGATGGTTTTAAGGAGAGTACAAATGTGTCAAACATTAATCTCCTGAACTGCGAATGGAACAATGTGAAGGAAAAGAACAGGATCTCAGGCAAGGTTGATGGACTGGTATTCAGTAATACGACAATAAATTCCGAACCCGTCAAATACTAACGTCATACTATGAAAAAAATCCTCTGCCTTTCGGTTCTGTTGCTGGCCGCAACTGCCATTTATGCCCAGAAGGCAAACCAGGACAAAAACCGGCAACCTTCTGACAATAAGGTCCCCCAGGATATAAAAT
>DATGWQ010000013.1:0-24859 GCA_035299385.1 Bacteroidales bacterium
TCTTCATTCCTTATGCATTTTGAAGGGATGTAACTGCCAGTCCCTGTAATGACACTGTAGATAGAGCTGTTCATTTTCACTCAGTTTTTGCTGCACTCTGCAGGAATGCATAAACATCCCTGCAAAGTTAACTGTTTGCGGCAAAAACAGGTGAACTAAAGCAAAACCATAGCTTAATATAACCGTTTGTCAGCTCGTAATCAGGTCTCTCAGCTCTGTTACTTTTTAATTGCTACGGAAAAACTTTTTTAGGAAATTTAAGACAGATTCATTAAACAGAACTGGTTGTTCGACAGGAATTAAGTGTCCCGATCGGGGAATTATTTCCCTTCTGGAATCAGGGATGCCAGCATTTATTGCTCCTGCATGTGCATGTACGTCGGGTATGTCGTATTCACCAACCAGGATCAGCGTTGGGACTTGTATTTCTGAAAGGGACTTAATTGCAACCTTTGAAGCAGGACGTGTTGGAATCCGGTTGCCCCGGGCAACATAAGGGAGTAATTTCATAACTTTCTCTTTTGCTTTCGTATTCCCTGAATAGATTTCATATGGATCATCCATTATATAATATTTATCTGTCTTTGCGGGATCAGATCCTACCGTTTGAGTATTGAAATTACCTCCGCGCGTAAGCATATGCGATGTATATCCAAATCCGCTTACAACTGCTCCTACCAGTACCAGTCCTTTTACTTTTTCGGGGTGCGTGAGTGTAAAATCTATCGCCAGACGACCTCCGGATGACATTCCGAAAATAATTGCCTTCTCAACTCTCAGCCGGATGAAAATCTGGTTCAAATCATCAATGTGAGAGTATTGAGTCTGAGGGTCTGAAGATTTGCCGTAGCCGCGACGATCATATCGGATAACCCTGTAGTTCTTTGCCAGTAACGGGAATTGCTCGTCCCATACATAGCAGTTAACCATACCATCGTGCAACAGAACCAGGTTCTCTCCTTTGCCTGCCATCTGATAGAACAGTTTCCCTCCATCAACATCAATATAACCTGAGTCAATAGTGGGATAGACCTGTGACAATATATCTGTCATTGTAAAAACTACAAGACAAAAACTCAACATCAATTTTCCATGTCGATTACAAATGTAATGTATAAAGCTCATAATCACCTATTTAGGAAATGCATAAAATGTTTTGGTTACAATTTTCCATCCATTGGCAAACTTATACAGGTTCATATAATCTGTATAAATTTGCTTTCCTTCATTGTATATTTCGACAATAGCTATGGCTGCATACCCGGTAACATGTACCAGAGGAATTTTACATGTGGTGCCGGGTGTTAATCCCACTGGGTTCCTTTCGAACATTGGGATAAATCTGAAAGCTTTCGATTTCGTACACGTATCCTTCAGTACGTTATAAATGTTTATATCGCACTCAGGATACCAACCGAGTTTAATTTTATTCACATTCCCTTCATTAAAAATTCCATCCACATAGGAAGTAATAATGACATTCATGATAGCTTCTTTCTCATTTTCCTGAGTACCCTGTCCAACAGTGACAACAGGTATTAAGATAATTATGAAGGCCAATGTTAAGAAGTTGATATTTTTTTTCATTTCCAGGTTTTGTTAAAAATATGTTCAACCATATTTTCAACCTCTAAAGTAATCAGGTCAGCGTTCACCTGAAAACATATATCGCGAACGACTTAAATATCAGATTGAAAAACCGTTTTCATAACGTATATGGCTTAAATTGCATTTCGACAGGTAGTTGATCCAAGTTGTTGGTTCTCACACTCACACTTTGAATATCTTCATGGGATTTCAATCTCCGTCGGATCCTCAGCACTTTCTGCTGGAAACCATTCATTCTCTGAAAATCTCTTGCTGGCAATCCTGTTAATGTCAGCTTTCAGGTATTTTCCTTCGGCAGAAACGGCTATCTCGCCATTTTCCAAGCGGGATGGGTTTCCTGAATATCGCCGCAGACAAAACACATTTTTGAGATATGCTGCTTTTTCAGGACTTTTCCTTTCATATACATTTTTAATAGTTGGCCAGAAAGAGGAGTTAGTGTGAGTGTGAGTTTGTTTTGGGAATTTCAGATTTCTCCTATTTTATAAGATCTCAATTCCTTTAATACATAAGGCAAAAGGTACTCGGCCACCGGGATGGGATTATGAGTTTTGGCCCACTCAGAGGTGACCTCGTACTGGCCTCTAAGGTCGTTGAAACTGAACATGAGGAAATCTTCCTGGAAATGCGGTATGTAGACATAACTGTACGGAACATGACCCGGTGCTTCTTCTGCATAGTCAGTGAGTCTTTTGATCAAACCTTTTTCAAGAATATTATCCAGTGAGATTCCAATCCTGTCAAACCTGCCCTTGTCGTCAATACCAAGTACCTTCAGTTCTTCGCTGATTTCAGGGATGCTGTCATTTTTTCTACTGATAAAATAAACCTTTTCGACTCCATAACCACGAAACTTTTCGAATTCCAGTAAAGCATGGTATGGAAGGTGATCATCTCCAACGCCACCGTCAACATATTTAGCATCTGGTATTGTTTTTACATTTCTTATTCTTGAAGGCGGAAAAGCAATCGGGAATGATGTCGATGCCATGAGAATATCGACAAGGCTTAAGGTCGTATCAGTTTCTTCATTGATCTTTCTTGAACACATCCTGTAAACTGTCTTTTTCATATCCAGGTCTTTAAGATGTGTAAATGAAATTTCAGTCATGACAGGAAGATCTCCTATCGTCTTATAACCGAGCTTCCCCTCTATCACGGTTATTAAGAATTTTCTCAGGGGATCGGTATTTACCGGCAGCTTTTTACCTTCCTGAATGAATATATCCTTGTTCTGGAGCGTAAAAAGCATTTCCCGGTATTCCTTCCAGGTAATTTTACCAGTCAGAATGCCGTTCAGTATAACGGAATTAAGAGCACCGGAACTTACTCCTGATATGAAAACTACATTCCTGAGTAACCCACGATTTTATAACTCCTCAAGCAAGGCAGTTTCCTGCGGTATACGCGCGGCAGCACCGGTTAATATGACTGCCGTCCCGAATTTTTTCTGATTTACAACCTGATCTGAAGGATTAATTTTCCTGCCAGAAAACAACATGAAAGAAACTGCAGTCAATATAGTAACTGATACGATAATCTTTAAATTTCTCATTGCTTTTTTGTCAATAATGAAAGATTACAAAATATTTCAATCAATGCCCTGTAAAAGTTACTGGAAAAATTTGATTTCAGAGTTCTTACTCCACTCCAACTTCTCAACGCCCGTCGCTCAACACTAAATGCAACTTATTACTTCTCAGAGAAAATAAAATTAACTTGCATTGGTTTGTTTAATAATTTTACTAATAATGTAAAACATAATTTTATGAAAAAGCTCCATTTCATCGCGGCCATCCTGATGGCATTCTGTTCTGCATATCTTCTTTGGTACATGTAGGGAACTTAACCACCTGGAAACCTCACAAAGTGGTTTTTTTTATTTTATTTTATGAATTGAACACATCTTTTAATCAAAATGCCGTTATAATCCGAAAAGTGATGCTTAATCCAAAGAAATTCATCAGTCCGAAGAGCGACACACATGTCTGGAATTTTTCCAGGGTTGGCGGTGTTAACAGGGTAAATCTGGAAACAGGAATGGATCTGGTCTGCCTCGAAAATCTCGACCAGAAGCTCTGGACCGCCCTGAGCTGTCCGGTTTATGGACTTGAAATCGATTATAAAACACTTGAACTGATTGATGGGGATAAGGATAACAGGATCCGGGTTCCTGAGATCATCCAGGCTGTTAAATGGGCTACATCACTCATTAAAAATCCAGATGACCTGGCCAGGGAAAACCGGGACTTGCCTCTCTCTGCCATAAATGACAATACTGATGAAGGGAAGATACTGGTCAAGTCAGCAAAGCAGATCTTGTCCAACCTGGGGAAGCCCCAGAGTGAAGAGATTTCTGTTGAAGAAACCTCTGATACAGTAAAAATATTTTCCAATACCAAATTCAATGGCGATGGTATTATCACAGAACATTCAACTGACGCCATAAAAATCAAAATTACCATCAATGATATCATTTCCTGCATGGGATCTGCGACTGACCTTAGCGGGAAAGAAGGTATCAATCTCGATCATGTGAATGGATTCTTTGATAATTGCCGGGATTATTCAGACTGGCATGCCAAAGCAGAGGTTGACTCAAAAAAAATATTACCCTTTGGTGGCTCGACCGGGGAGGCCCTTGCCGCTTTCAATTCCATCAAGGGCAAAGTAGAGGATTATTTCCTGAGATGTCATTTATCTGAATTTAATCCCGATTCTTCGGATATCCTGAATTCCCTTGATTCCAGGTACGAGGAAATACGGTGCAGGGACCTGTCAGGTTGTATAAATGAAATTGCCTCCTTCCCTCTGGCCAGGATAGATGCAAACCCAAAACTTCATCTCAGGAACGGATCTAATCCTGCATGGAAGGAAGCCCTTACCCGCTTTGACAAGTTAGTAATGTCCAGGCTGTTTCCCGGAAAAGAATACCTTGAAGAGTCTGACATGGAGGTAATTGACAAAACCTTTGATGATTACAGACAGTGGCTTTCAGAAAAGAAGGGAACCTGCATTGAAAAACTTGGCCTGGTACGGGTAAGGGAAATACTGTTCGAAGGATCAGAAGAGATCCTTTATGATTTGATTGAACAGGACAAGGCCCTGGAAGTCAATACTAATAATATCTTTTTAGTCGATAAGCTGGTACGCTATTACAGGGACCTGTATAAATTGCTCAAAAACTATGTTACGTTCTATGACTTTTATTCCCCTGATGATGAGGCAATTTTCCAGGCAGGCAAATTATACATCGATCAGCGCTGTTGCGATCTCTGCCTGAAGGTGACAGACATGAGCAAGCATAATTCTCTTGCCCGGACAAGCGGGTTGTGCCTCATTTATTGTGATTGTTTTTCGGCAGGCCAGAAAATGACCATAGTTGCTGCCCTGACTGACGGTGATATTTATAATATTGAAGTTGGCCGGAATGCTATTTTCTATGACAGAAAAGGAAATCACTGGGATGCGACAATCATCAGGATCATTGATAACCCGATAAGTATCAGGCAGGCTTTCTGGTCACCATATATAAAAGTCTCCAAATTTATCTCCTCTCAGATTGAGAAAGTAGCAGCAGCTAAAGACAAAGAAGTTGAATCAGCTGCCACTTCAGGAATAGAAAATGCTTCCGGCAAAATAGAATCCGGGATGAAGGATTCAATGAGTTCAACCCATAAATTTCCTGCTCCTGTTAAATCAGCGGCTCCTGCACAACCATTTGACATCGGCAAGTTTGTCGGGATTTTTGCTGCCATCAGCCTTGCATTTGGTGCAATTGGATCCGTGATTACATCAGTACTGACCGGGTTTTTAAGCCTTTCGTGGTGGAAAATGCCGCTGGCCCTTCTCGGAGTCCTCCTGGCTATCTCCGGACCCTCGATGATCATAGCCTGGCTCAAGTTGCGGAAAAGAAACCTGGCACCGTTACTTGATGCAAACGGGTGGGCCATTAACGCACGTTCAGTTATCAATATAACTTTTGGAAATACATTGACTCACCTGGCCAGGTTACCGGAAAATTCAAAGGTTAACATGCTCGATCCATTCTCAAAAAAGAGAAAACCATGGCTTCTGATACTAATTGTCATCATATTGACCTGTATTGCCGGTTACCTGTTATTTCATTACGGATTTCTGAGTAATGGGGAATAATTTGTGGAACTCTCACTCTCACAGCCTCTTATATGTCATCTGATATTTCGTAAGTAAACACATTCCATCTCCCCCAGGGATACGCTGGCTTTTCAGAACTGAGCAATTAGTGAGATCACATTTTGTAAATTACCACATTAATATTCATGCCTGCTCCGACAGAGGCGAAAACAAGATTGTCTCCGTCAATAGTAGTTGAACAGGCTTCTTTCTCATTTTTCAGAGTATTTTGCGCAACGGTGGTAAAAGGTACTGTCATGACTATGAAAGCCATTGCTAAAAAGCTGATAATTTTTTTCATTTCTGAGGTCTTTCTTTAAAGATGTCTAATAAAGAGGTTCACTGAAATGGGAATCAGGTTCGTTTTGATACCTTTTCCGGTACGGGCACCTATCCGGAACAGCATGCCGGGGAAAGAGGATTAAGCCTTAAACGGTCAGCAATGCTGTCTCAGACTTTCTGCCCGCTGCGTCCACCGCCACAATTTTGAACTGTTTGCCACCAGGGATCTCGAAGCTGAAAGGTTCTCTTGAGACCTGCGGTTTATGACTGACAGTTCCTATAATCTGCCCATCTCCCATTATTTCATACTTTTCTATAGGTTCATTACCCGCATAGCTCGTATCCCAGGTAAGTTTTATATTCCCTGCTTTGGAAACCATTGGATTTCTTGGGGGAGTCAAACCCGTATCTGCAAGCTGGAAATAGTTTGTATTACCGTTCCTCGCGCGCAGACCGATTTCCTCCAGCTCACGTCTTTCGGATTCGCTCAGTGCATCGGGTTTTATCTGTGCGGCATAAAAGTTCTGAACCAGCTGACATTTGAGCGGGTTATCATTTATCTCACCGGTCCCGATTATCAGAGTATGAACTCCTTCAGCAGTAAGTACATATTCAATAAGGGGTTTGCTCGGGACTGCTTCCGTTCCGATGAGTCTCACAACGTGCTCAGGTTTGCTCGACCACCCTGGCTCTTTGGTGTACATGGAACCATCGGCAAAGACCTTCATTGCAATAATGCCCATGTTTTTTGCTCTGGCAAGAGGTATGACGTTATACTGCATGTTCAGGTAGCGGCGGTCGTTGACATTGACTGCAACCAGCATGGCATCGAGAATATCCCATTTGTCGCGCTGGATCATATCCATCATTGCCGGGGCATTATTATGTCCGGAAAATCCAAGATGACGAACAAGCTTTTCATTTTTGGGGTTCAGCCCGGTAATGTTTGTGCCGTCCCTGTAATCGCGCAAGGCAACCAGGGCTCCGAAATTATCGTTGACATCGAGCTGTGTTTCAAGACCTCTGTATACCACATCAACTTCCTCGAAAGTGGTGAGATTATGTATCAGGATCATGTCGACATAAGCACCTTCAGGATATGTCCCATCATCATTCCCGAACATTTGCGACAGTGATCGTTTCAGGTCGGCAACTGCTCCTTCACCGTGCTTGCCGTCGGTGCTGTTCCTCACGTTATCTAGGACAGGGTAGTTTCCTTTTGCCCAGCGGACCATGGTTTTGGTTGTCAGGAATATGGAGTCTCTGAGTTTCTGATCATAGTTTTTCTGGCCCGGCACGAGTTTCAGCTTCCTGAACGCTTCCCCGTAATTCATCTGGCTGGGGCCATAAGCATTAGAAGTATCAAAATAATTAATCCCCAGGTCAAAAGCCTTCAGGATTATGCTTACAGGATTTACTCCTTCGGGTGTCCACATCAGTGATCCCTGGCCTCCAAGACCGATCGTGGTAACATCAAAATCGATGCGGCCAAAACGGCGTTTCAGCGGAGACGGGAGGGCTTTAGAACTGCAGGAAAGTAACGGCAGCAGTGAGGCGCCGGTGGCGGCAGCCGCTGAAAGTTTCATGAACTGGCGACGGGTAAGTTTTGATTTTCTGACAGGGGCCATGGCAGTTAATATTAGTTTGACAATACTTATACAAATCTAAAAAAATCGGGGAATTGTGGAAATAAATTTAAATACGATGCGGCAAGCATACCTGTAAGGCTGACTTATCCTTTTCACTTTTCCGTTGTTAAATATTTTGAGGTGCCGTGGAATGAAGGAGTGAGCTCCCGTTTAGGTGAGGAATGGGTCTACATAGCTGACCCGCCTCAGCATCTCAGAGAAAAGCAGGAAGCAGGTTGCAGATGAAATTAATATAAAACCACTTACCGCTTCATGGCCAAAGTTGAAGCGGTATTTATTAGCTTAATCCTCCTTCTGCCACTTAATTACCATGGTCTTTACACCTTCTTTATTAAAATAAGTAACTGTCATTTGACCTGGAGACGGAAAATCAGATACAAATTTCCGGTTTATTTCATCAGGCTTAAAATCCGTAACAAAAGCTCCTTCCCACCTGGCGTCAGATGTGAATGCAGCCAGGTATGTGAGGTACCTGCCATCAGGGTAAGCAACGAATGTCCGGAATCTGCCCTCCTTTGATGAGTATATTAAATTTTGCGTAAACCTGACTTTCTTCTCACCATTAATTACATCGTAGGTAGTATTCGTAAATGCATTCCCGAACCTCTGCCATTCCGAAATAAGGGAGGAATCTTTGCTGATATCGCTTCTCCATCTGCCTACCTGCATCTGCATTAAAGACAGCTGGTCAATGTTGCTGTTGGGCTTGGTCAAGGAAAGGACCGCACCTGACCTTACCCATCTGGAAGTAGCGGTTCTGACATTGTCTCCATTGTAATTGTTTGCTGTAATCTGGTCAGGGTTGTCAAAAAAGCATGTATTGTGGGCCAAAACATTAGTTGCTTTCATATCCTCTACCCTGGAAAAATCAACTTCCCTGTCTGACGTAAACCTGACACGCCATAACTCTGTGCGTCCACTTGGCCAGAGTGCTGTCGATTTAAAGTATCCTGAAGCAGGATCAAAAACATATGTGCAGGTTAATATCATCCTTTTAATCCCTTTGATAATAAGGCTGTTGATCTGCAACAATGCATTATTGTATTCGATTATTTCAAATGCGTTGGTGGTGTCCCTCCCCCTTTCTGAGTACCAGGTCCCATAAAGTTTTTTCATCAATTCAGACTGGGTGGTCCGCTCAGCAAGTGATTTTGCCCTAAGTGCCTTCCCTTTGCTCCAGGCCGTATCGATACTGTTTGCCTTCATGAAGTTCTCATAAGCTTTGCCGTATTCTTTCGTCCTCATGTAAAGGTCACCCTTTGAATCATAAGGGTTTGGCAATTGAGGCGACAATGCAATGTACCTGTCCAATGCTACCTCAGCTTCACTGAACTGGCCCCTGGTCATATAAGCGTAGGCAAGAGCGTTATAAAGGTAATCCTTTCTCGCCGGAAGCTTTAATGCGTTGTTTATTGTCGAGATCTGACCGTCAGTGTCTTTGTTCAGGGCCTGGTAAGTCATTAACTGGAGATGTGAGTTGATATCTCCTGGATACATCTCCACAAGTTTCTTCCCATAGCCGGTCAGGTCAGCCTTCCTGTCACCGAGAAGCTGCTTTATGGCGTCCTTCATTATCTTCTCTCCCGGGCTGAGCTTCGCTTTGCAATTTACTGCCGCCGTTGCTTCTTTTATGAAGATCTTTTCCTGCCCCAGGTATGCTGCATAAATGGCCCCCTGGTAATGTGCCATGAAAAAATCAGGATCCTCGGCAAGCGATTTGGATATGAGTTCATCGAACTTTCTCAGATCGACATCCTCGGAAGCTTTCCAGGCTTCATTATAAAAGCTCAGAGCTTTTTTTGAAGAAGTGGTCACGGGTATCTTCCCCTTCTGGGCATTTCCTGACAGGCAGAAGAAAACAAGAGCAATGATCAATAATGGCTTTCTCATGATTTCTGAAGATTAGTTGTATTTTCAAATATTTGGCAGAATCAGGGTTCTGAGTCGTTGTTTTACCTCAAAACCAATATTTTATGATCGCCTCAGAGTTTAAGGCTTTGATCATTGATTTAAATCTATTGTTAATCCAAAGTTAGCAATAACTTAAACAAATGCAATTTTATTTTCAGGAAGAATCGAGGTGAAATGCGTGGCCATATGGCACTTCTTGAATATGTTTCACTGATAAATTTAAAGCCGTTTACAATCAGATAATCTGCAAGAAGAGTCCAGTCAGCATCGGTCGGCACGTGCCATCCCGTCGGACAAAGTTTTCCCGAATTCACGCTTTGCCAATAACAGGACCGTTACCTTCAGTAATGATCGAACCACTTACTGTTTGCAGACGTTGGAGCCAGATCCGTTACAGCTGTTGTGATGACTACCGGACGCAAATCTTTGTAACATCTTATTGAAAAACCTGATCTTTTATCTGATTCTGATAAAGACAACTCGCTGCTTCCACTTTTAAAAGACCATTTCCATGCTTCCTGACCATTTTCATCTCCTGTCATTGACCAGAAGTAGCCTGTCTCGCCTTTATCTTTAAATTCACCTGCGGCATCTCTCATTCCAGCCGGAATCAGTGTCCGCTTATCAGGGTTGCAGTCATTGAGGCACTGATTTATTCTGAATTGGATTGTATCAGCTACCTTCCACCCCACAGGGCATACTTTGCCGGTTGCCACAGTATACCAATTGTAAAGCAAACCATTTTCATTACCTGCATTATCATAACTGCAATAAGCTGGTTCGTGTGAATTACTCCAATCCATTGCGGATCGTAATTCAGGAATCATGGTGTTATCGTTCAGTTTTAAGGTTCTTAGATTTGATTTCATCCAGATCTGATGTCCCTGAATACCCTGGTCCAGCAACTCTGTTCTGTAAACATTTCCATCAGTATCTTTTACGCTGGTAGTAAATGAAACAGGGTCGGCATAGGTTATCCCGGTTTCATTTTTAGCATAAGCTCTCACCCAGTACAAAGCCCCAGCTTCCAGCCCTGTAATTTTTGCCGAGAATCTCCCTGTCCCGGTTCCGGCTATGATATGGCTGTCGTTGATACTGGGAGAATTATTTGAATCAGTAGTACTCCACGAATATGTACTCCAGCATAATCCTCTTTCTGTTACAATTTCGAATTCATCTATTTCACCTCCAGCGATTGCAGATGTCAGATCCACACTGGCTGAGTCGATCCATGTACTGAGAATCTGGGGCCCGCCCCCGTAAATACACCTGACTGAGGTTGAAGTTGTTCCCCTGTACTCATCACCATGGATTTCGCCACTGGCATAGCTGAAAGTGTACATGCATCCATCGCATGATGAACCATCACAGACATTAAAAGACATGAATGTGGCATATTCGCCTATCCACCTGAAGGTTCCGTCTTCTTCACGGATGCCCCCGGGCAATGCTGTGAACCCGGTTTCATTTGTTGCATCTCCATTTGGGCTTTTCCAGTGAGTGGTCCCGGTTTCTTTTAATTTGCCTCCGTCATCTGATCGTCCGCCGTATCCAGCCTGGTAATTGGCACCGGCTCCAAGATATGAAATAAGCGAATCCATTTCAGCATGTGCCATCACATGCCATCCAACCGGGCACAACTTTTTGGTCCTCAATGTCTTTAAAGTATATAATCCACCATAAATATTCTTGTTATTTGCATCATCATCATACCATGAGTATCCGGGATCTCCTTCACACACCAATCCTCCAATAACAGGATAATCTATATATGGAATCGGAGTCCCGTCCCTGTACTTTGTGGTTTTCAGATTTTCTGCCATCCATACCTGATCCCCTATCTTTACAACCGGATAGTTATTCCCATCACCATCAGTGCATGGAATAAAATTGAAGGTGATGGTTTTATTTTCAATGGGCTTCTCAACCATTACTGTACTGTATTTTCCGGATATTCCTGTGAATTTCAGGTTCTGCCCGGGTAAATAATTCATAAAGACAGTACCGGCCGGTCCTGCTTCATGTCCCAGGTGCAATACCTGGTTTCCTTTTAGTTCGATTGTGGCCCCGGTGAACAGATTCTCCACTTTTACATCCGTTACTGTACCGGCTGCACCCGATGCTGAAAATGAAATATCCAATTCCTTATCCTTGACGCATCTCACCGACAAGCCGTAATCATAATTTTCAGACAGATGACCCACAACCCCGCTGTTGCAGTAAAGTATGAACTTGCCATCTGACCCGTCCCAGAAGTATGCCCTCTCACCCAGGTTCGAAAAGCCCGGATTGCGAAAGCCTCCTGCGAGGGCAGTAAATCCGGTTTCATTGGTTGCCTTGTTGTCAGGACAAGTCCAGTGCATGTTTCCGCTTTCTTTTATCAGAGTGCCGGCTGTTTTGCTTACTTCCCCATCCGGTACGGCAGCGCTGTCTAAATATGAAAACAGGTCATCCCATTCACCCCCTGCAACATGCCAACCGTCAGGACAGACATTCTTGCCCGATTCTACCGACACGACTGCACTATTGTACAATCCTCCGTAAACATTTTTATTTTCTTCATCATTGTTGTACCAGCTGAAAGCAGGTATACACTTGTCGTCAAGCGCAGCCCATGTGATGTCATCCTTTTCGTATCTTATCGGTGTCCCGTCGTTGAATGTAGTTGCTCGCAGGTTCTCCGTCATCCAGATGAAATTACCGATCTTAACCGACCCGTAACTGTTATTGTCCCCGTCGGTGCACGCAAAAAAATCGAATGTCATCGTCTTGCTCATATCCGGGACATCAAAGACCACAGTGCGGTAATTTCCCGAAAATGCTGTAAACTTCAGGCTGTCACCATACATGTACTGCATGGAGACTTCGTAAAAGCTTCCTCTTTTTTCAGGTTCGTTTTTTTTGAGGTCCGGCATGGCATTCCCGGGTTCTTTAATAGACACGGCATTTATGTACTCCGCCTTTGCATTTCCCTCTGTGGAAATGCTCACAAGCGTCCCCGCAAAAGTGTTTCCGCCGGATTTTACCAGGACAAAATTGATACCTGCCTTTATACCGCTTAGCCTGTATGAATGATGGCCTGCGTCAAGGTAACCATTCAATTTCAGGATCTCTTTTCCTGCCAGGTCAATTATCGAGATCACGGTCTCCGATGCAACCGGAAATGAAAACTCCATGATGGAATATTCCTTCATGGGATTCGGAGAAAAGGTTACCTGCCCGGCATCGATCCTGGTCTTTTCAACTCCGGAAATTATCTGCTTAAGGCGCAGCACCTGGTTTCCACCTGCGATGACCTTTTCACCGTTTGTTAAATTTTCAACCCTGACGGAATCAACAGATGTGTCTTTCCCGTCGAAGGTAAGCAACAGATCCTGTCCATAAATTAAGCCATTCGCAGCAACCAAGGCTGCAAAAAAAATCAAACCTCTTTTTTTCATACCACTCAGATTAGCCAACTGAAATCAATAGGAAGTCAAAAGTTTCACTACACATTTGCAGAAGAGAATTGACCTTTCTTCTTTCAGAGAAGATGTCGAATAACAGCAAAAGCCTGAAAAGGACAGATGTGCATCCCCGTTATAAGCGCTGAATATTAGCCTGATCTGATCAGCAGTAAAAATGCACAAGAATCTTTAAGGGAGCTTCTAAAGTTCCGGACACAGCACAATCCGTAATTAACAACCGTTGTAAAAACAGATTGCAAGGCAAATTAGTTTCCCGGGAAACAAAGATGTTTTAAAAATGTTCGGTGCACATGTACATTCCCTGTAGAGGCATTCTATTTATTTTTGATACAGTATAGATTTTTAACACCTCTGAGATAGATCTTTCCATTGCTAATCGCCGGCGATGCAAACATCTTTTCACCGAGTGCATTCACAGCAACACTTTCAAACTTCAATCCGGGTTTAATAACGGTTATTACACCGTCATCCTTTGGCATGTAGATCAATCCCCCGGCAATTACGGCCGATGCATACTGCGGCCCCATTTTCTGTGTCCAGATGATTTTGCCTGTTGCAGCATCCAGGCAATGAAGAATACCTGTCGTCATGGTGGCAAAAAGAAGGTTATCCTTGCACACGGCTGACGGCACATAGAAACCACCTTCTCTTTGCTGCCATACCACATGTGATTTTGTAACGTCCCCTTTCCCGTCGGGTTTTATTGCCGACAGGATAATTTTGGGCCAGGCGCTGCTGACGATGATCAACCCGGTCTTTTCATTATAGACCGGGCTTGAACAGAAGTCCTCTGAAGGGCCGCTCACATACCAGTATTTTGATCCGTCAGAAGGGTTGTATGAAGCTATTTCCCTGTTACCTAAAAAGATCATCTGGGTCTTTCCCGCAATCTTCCTGATTATCGGTGTGCTGAAGCTGTGAGACGGATTTTCATGATTGATCTTCCAGAGAATCTTTCCGTCTGTTTTGCTCAGCGCTGCCACAAAAGGATTTTCCTGGCTGCTTCCGTTTATTATTACTTTATCCTCGTACAGCAACGGGGAACAGCTGTACCCGTGAGGGCTCTTGAAAGTACCCGGCCTTTGCTGCCAGAGCTGTTTGCCTTTAAAATCGTATGCAGCAACGACAACGTCCTTCCCATCAAGGAAGGAAACATAAACGCCTGTGCCGTCTGTTGCAGGAGTGCCCGACGCATAGCTGTTATCGCCGTTCTTTACCTCAAACGGTGACTTTACCACAGTCCTCTGCCATAACAGCTTCCCGCTCATGACATCATAGCAGAGAAGGATCTTTTCCTGGGTTTCGCTTATTGCCGTTGTGATAAAGAGTCTGTCATTATATACGACAGGTGAGGAATAACCCGATCCCGGAACCGGCACTTTCCATGCAACATTTGTAACCGAATCCCACCGTACAGGAAGGTTTGTTTCCGTACTTGTCCCATCTCCTTTTGGCCCACGGAAGCATGGCCAGTTTTGGGCCTTAACACAAGGGAATGAACTGAGAATTGCAAGCAAAAGGATCAGGCGATATTTCAGATTTTTCATCAGACGTTGTTTTAAAGTAATGACTCTAAAAATAGGAATAATACCTTTCCTCACAAACGGGAAACGCACAATGTTGGCTCAATACCTGCATGAGGGCAGTTAAAACAGCAATCTGAACGGGAAATCCGAATTTTAAGGTAACTTTATTATAAAGATTCCAGGGCCGAATGGATGAATACCGTATCCTGCCAATTGATCGTTCGCATAATGAAAGAATGATCTCAATCCTTAGGGGTGCGCCCATCAATTCAGGGCTATTCACAGTTTGCTTTGACAAATCTCCGGATATTTTTGCAATCCCCCGGATGAAATATTCAGATTGCATGCACCTGGGTTTTTTTCGTGGTGATGAACTTAAAGGTTTCGCCTCACTGGGTTATCATGATGCCCTTATAGGAGGAAGAATTGAAAAGATCTTTTGCCTGTTTCACTTCTACGTCATGCCTGAAGCCCGCGGCAGGCATTTTTCTGAGAAAGCTCTTGAAATTTTCCTGGATGACATATCGGGCAAGGCAAACTTCGGGTATTGCCTTACCCTGAAAGGAAACCGGCAGGTGGAAATCCTTGTTGGCCGGCAGCTGCATGGCCAGGCTCCTGCTTCAGCCATTGCCGGCGATCTCATTATCCGGTCTGTGATCTTTTCGCTTCCGAAAAGGAACAGGACCGTTTATTCGGTAAGGAATGCCACAATCAATGATATTCCGGACATAGTCAGGCTCCTTAATACGGAACAGGAGAAAAGGGATATGGGGCAGGTTTATACTGAAAACACTTTCAGCCAAAGCATCACGAAGCGGATGATCGGAACAGAAGACTATTATATGGCTGTTGACAGGGCAGGGCGTAATGTCGGAACCTGTCTTGCCTGGGATTGTTCGTCGTTCAGGCGTACACGGGTAATAAAGTTTTCACCGAAATTTTACCCTTTGCTTTACACTTACAGGATCCTGGAAAAAATCTTACCGATGGCCCCGCTGCCCGCTGAAGGAGAGTGTTTCAGCGAGCTTACAATCACGGATTGTGCGGCCGAGGCCCGGAACCCCGCCATCATCCATGCACTGTTAACCGAAGTGTATCACAGGAACCTTAACAGGAAATATCATTTTATGAATTTCGGCAGCTGTTCAGGTGATCCCCAGCTTGATGCTGCAAAGGGATTCATGTTCACCAATGTCACCTCCAGCATTATTTTCATAAGCCTGGACCGGAACCGTTTTCGCACAGAGCTGAATTTGCCCTGTGTTGATATAGCATATTTGTAATATGAAGGCGAGCGCTCTTCCGCATTTCGAAAAATCATTAAGTTGCGACAGGCTGATAAGGATAGATGACCAGGTCAGCCTGCATGTATTCGAATTCAGGCCTCTTCATGATGGTCACAGGATCCCCATTGTAATTATCAGCGGGCTGGTAACGATAATTGACAGTTTCAGAACAATTGTTGAAGGGCTTTCGGAAAACCACCCGGTATTTTACATTGAAACAAGGGATAAAACATCCTCAGTGATAGCCGGCAAAGTCAAATTTAATATCAGAACCATGGGAGATGATATCAGGCATATCATTGGTGATCTTGGTCTCAAGGAAAGGGAATATGCGATGATCGGTTACTCCTTCGGAGGACCGATCATAACCGAATGCTGCCGTACCATTGCTCAGAAACCATTATGCATCATCTTCATGGAGCCTACAGCCGAGTTCAATTATCCTGGGTGGAGCCTGTTTCTCATAAAATGGTTTGGAGTGCCCCTCTTTCCTGTACTGAAAAATTTCGCAAAATGGTACCTGGGGAAATTCAGGCTCAATAAAAAAGAGGATGTTCAGATGGCTCTTATCCTGTCTGACACCATAAACAATGCCGATCCTGTTAAATTCAGGAACAGCATCCTCGACATAGCAGGCTATAAAATATATGATAACCTGAAGAATGTCACATCGCCTTCACTCATTGTGGGTACGTCGAAAGACGGACTTCATGTAATCGGGGAGATGAAAAGGATGGAGGAGCTGCTCGGAAATGTCACTTACATCGATCTCGAAACGAATGAGCGTACTCATAACATGGATATGGTCCGGGTATCAATGGATTTCATAGGGAAAGTCATTGAACAGTCAGCAGGTAAGTAGTGTAGAAAGGGAACCTGTCTTTCTTCTGTGCATCTTCACTAACTGATCTGTCTATAATAAATCCCGGATAATCCAGCCCGAAGAAATGATCTTTTTGAAGATACCTGTAGCATATCAATGTACCACGGCTGCAATTTTGTTTAAGAAGAGCCAGTGTTTCCATGAAAGCATCTATATCGAGCCAGTCACCCAGATTTGAAAGATGAATTCGGTTAAAATAACCGGGGGGTTTAACAGTGAGAGCCTTCCGGAATGAGCATGGAAGGAGCTCAAGGTTATGAAGGTTTGATGAAAGCCTCGACCTGTTCTCAGGTTTCAGATACTCGGGGAACGAACTTTCCGTGATGCATTTCCCTGTAAGAAAATATTGCAAAAAGTAGTTCGAGCCTGCCGGTGTTGCGGTACAATAATCCTTAAACCTGCCATAGAACCTTTCACCGGTATCTTTCCTGGCATGTATCAGGGCCTGATCCTGTAATCCTCTTTTACGGTAAATCGATGGATGGAATGCAACTTTAAAGATCATCTGCAGGCTTTTCCTGGTGGCGATCCGGTTTTTAAATATTTCAGCCTGTTCAGCTGGGTATTCCGATGAAATGAGTGAAATAAGGTTCTTCTTCCCGATAACAGGCACTGCAACATACCTGAGCTTCCTGATGTATCCCTCAAATCGCCCCGACCCTGCAACACCGTTTTCAACATACCTGATGTTATTGATCCAGAACATTCTCTCATCTTCATTCAGTCGAGGTGACAATAAATCATGAAATAATCTTACCCTCTCACTGCCTTTCATGACGGAATATCCCAGGAAACGGCCATTTTCTGGAAATGTAAGATTCAGTGCGGCTGCGAGCTTTAACCTGCACAGCATTATCTGTGCAGGCGATATGTCTGCAGCAGTGATCTTTATCCCGTCGGTAAGGCTGAGAAGCGTAAGGGGAACTTCGCCCCCGCTCGCAACAGAAAGGATGCGGTCGCCGGTCCTGAGATCCAGCAACCTCTTCTCGGTCTGCGGATCCTCCTGTGATATCCCGAAATCGTATAAAGGCTTCATTCAAAAAATCCTTCTTTGACTGCAAGATTAATCAGCCCCGACACTGACTGATGACGGATATGGCCTTTAAGCTGCAGGTCAGGCTTGTGCAATGCGTAAAGTATTGTTTCACCGGCACAGCAGAAGAATTTGCCTTCCGGAGTATGCGAGCTTATCAGGAGACTGGCCGCATCGCAAATCCTCACGGATGACGCATCATTGCAGAATGCCACATTGTTCATTTGCCTGACATCTTCAGAAACTGCATGCGGCACTGATATGTCTATAATAAAGACCGGCCTTGTCTCATTGAGATGATGCCTGAATACCACAGGATCGTTTGTATTTACGCAACAGATGATAACGTCTGCTTTTTTAAGCTCGAACAGATCGGTTGTTGCACTTACAGTGAGACCCTTCTTCTCCATCTCATTTTTCAGCTTGAGGAGACGTTTTTCGTTATTCCCCGCAAGAATGATTTTGCATGCTGAAAGACACTGATCCATAAGGCATTGAGTGATGCCCGATCCGATATTTCCTCCTGCACCCACAACTGCAATTGTCATTGTGCGTCTTTTCGCTGCCCCTTCAAGATACCTGTTAAGGTGAAAAATGCATGAACCGGCCGTCAGGCTGTTTCCTGTAAGTATCCTGCATCCCTCCCTTTCGGCGAGCATAAGGCCGTTCCCGGAAATAATGGAAGTATGAGCTCCAAGGCTCAGGCAAACTGCTCCGGCAGAGGCTATCTTATCGACTGCGTCCTGTATTCTTTTTATATAAAATCGCTTCTTTCCCCACCTCGAGATGACTTCAAGATGAGAAGTGTCAAAAGGCAGAATATAGAAGATGAAATGAACCCTCCCCTGCATTATGTTTTTAACCATAATTCTGACAGGTTTGCCATGAAGCAGGACCTGCAATTTATCGAACAGTAGCCTGAGCCCTGTATCTGAAGCCTGCCCCAGGTCCGGCTCGATCAGCTGCAGCTCCCTGTGTGAAATTGTGAAGTTCCCGATGAAGCCTGCTGTTACGGATCCGGGCAGAGGGATATCTTCCTTCTGTGGAAAAGAACCCTCGAAAACAGGATTTTGCCTGTCCGTGTAAGGATCCCCGTTCATCAAAAATTTCAGAAGGCTGTACAGGCGTTTCTCACTGCACAGCATGCAGAGCTCCTCAAGGGCTTTCCCGAATCTTTCTATCTCCTCATCAGGAACAAGGTACGATGGTTCCAGCCTCAGCGAAAGAGGAGCCGACAATGACGGCAATACTCTTATATTATGATTATTCAAAAGCCAGGCCGTGAGAAGGTATCCGAGCAGATCATGATCGACAAGTATTCTCAGGATCACGTTTTCTTCCCGAAGTTTTTCATTAAAATGAATTCCTATCATCAGTCCCGAGCCTTCGATGCTCTTTATGACACCGGGGTATTTGCAGGCGATGTTGCCAAGAATGGAAAGAATCTTCTCTCCTTTCCGGTGAGCCGTTGCGGGAATGTTTTCCTTTTCGATTATTTTCAGGGCCGAAAGAGCAGTGGCAGCAGCCATTTCACCGTTTGCAAACGTGGAATTAAAATACCTTGCAAAATCAGGCTTGAATCGTTCATCATCGATGAGAACGGCGGAGATCTTCTCAAAACCGCCTCCCAGGCTTTTTCCGAGAAGGTAATATGAAGCTTTTTTGTATGAAGGAAACGATCCCGTCCTTCCGAGCCCGCATTGTATCTCATCTGAAATCAGGGGAAATTTCTGTTCTGACAGGAAATCTGCAAATTCCGGGTTTACCTGTCTTATGCCTCCTTCACCTCTTACGGGTTCGATAATTGAAGCGATTATGACAGATATCTTCAAGGGAGAGCTGGTGCACTTCCCGTTTTCCATTCTGACAAATTCCAGTTCAGTATACTTCTCTTCAATAAGCTTTTGCGTCTCCTCTTTCCATGCCGGTGAAGAATCATCCACATGGAGAGCATGCGGTCTGAGCAGCCCTTCGAACCTAGTTTTGTGTTTTTTGCGGCTCAGCAGGCTCCGGGAACCGGATGAATAACCATGAAAACAATCTTTTTCAACAATTACGCAAGGCGTTATGCCGTCGAGTATCTGCATGTTCCTGTCCCATATTTCCGCCACGCACAGGTTGCCGGCGGAACCGTAAAGCTGCAACTGTTCATCCCTTAGCCTGCAGATGCCCCTTCGCCATTCAAAATAAGCATGGTGAAGTGCAATTTCCGTCGCCTCGGTTCCGCTGTTTCCAAACAGCACCCTGAAGTATTTTCCTGTCTTATCGCTGAAGATGCGGTTTAGTTCCTTCGCAAGCAGGGAAGGATAGTAATACTGGCTCCCCTGGTTATTGATTGCCGGTGCATTCGATTGAAGGAAACGTATTATTTCGTTTCTGATTTCAGGATGATTGTGCCCCAGCAGGCCCGCCCCAAACCCGCCTGTAAAATCAGTGACCTTCTGTGTTGACGATCCTTCCCGGCAATAAAGAAAGTCACCTTCCGCCCCGGTATATGTCCGGTCCAGCTTCAGGGCTTCCAGGAGCTCTGAGAGATACGGGTTACTGTATTTATAAAGATCGCTCTGTGCCGATATGTCAATCGCCTCGACCGAAGTGTTGTAAACAAAAGGATTCCTCAGGTCACTGATCAGCTGACCGTATTTTTTAAGGATCTGGTCCCTTGAAATTGTCCCTTTCCTTGTAAGTGGAACCGGATCATCCACAATTGTGAATCTTTTCAGGTGGCGATGGTCAAATTCAAACGGTTCTGCTTTCTGCCTCAGCTCATCATTTACACTTTTAAGCATGGCTGAAAGCTCTTTCTGACGTGAGGAACTGTTCCCGGAAGCACTGAATACAAGCGCTGAAAGACCGGGCATGTTTGTCAGCGGCAGCCATTCGATCCACTTTGCCCTGTCATAGAGCTTTGAGTAATATACCTTCAACGCTGAAACAGGTATCTTGACTCCGTATTCATCCTTGATAAAATCAGCAGACCTCCTTCCTGAAAACCTTAAATCTTCCGATGCCGGGGCTGAGACCACAAGATCGCCCGTCTCAAAATACTCGGGGTTTTTACCTTCTCCGATTGTCCTTGCGGACTGAAAATTGCTTTTTACCGAAAGCTCATACAATCCATCCTCCCCTGTGCTTCTCAAACCGAATGTGACCCCCGGCAACAGGTTGCCCAGATTGCAGGGATCAGCCGCGGAAGACCTGTTCAGCGATACCATCAGGGTTTCGGTGGTGCCAAAGCCGTTCATCATCGTGACTCCGGTAGCAGTCCTGAACCTGGCAGCTGTTGCTTTATCAAAAGGCGCTCCAATGGAAATGGCCGACTTCAGGGATTTCTGCAGATGGATTTTAAGCTCAGGGTATTCGCGCAAAAGCTCCAGCATGGTATTGAAGAATGCAGGTCCGCCTATGATATGCCCCAGCGTTGTATTCAGCAGGAAATACCTGACAACCTGGGGCTTGTTGAGGAACCACTCCGTCGTGATCACACAAAATGGGTTGCCTGACCACAGGCAGTTTATGAATGTCCGGATCCCGATCGTGTGGGTAAACAATGGGCTGAAACCGCAGTTTCCGAACAATTCCGGCTCAAACAGGCCTGCTTCCTGCCATGACTGGCAACAGAATGAAAATGCTTTGTGCGAATATGCCAGGAGCTTGCTTTTGCCTGAAGTGCCGGAAGTGGTGAATATTACCATTTCAGAGTCAGGAATCACATCATCATTCAGTTTCCCCGCAATTTCTGGATCTGTTTTATTCTTTAGCAGTTCACGGATCCCCAGCTCTGACATAGGATCCATCAGCCTGATACCGGCAGCTGCGCATTTTGCTTTCATCTCTTCAACGACTGTTTTCTCGCGTGGATGATCTTTCAGCTGCCGGGTTTCTTCAAGAGGCATCACAACACAGGAAAAATCTGTCAGGGATCTCCAGCTGTCGAATTCCGAGGGCTCGGGGAAGATGGGAATAAATACCCTTACTCCCATATCCGCTGCAGCAGCAAATACCAGTATGTTGGCAAGCTCGTTCGTGCAGCTGAACGAAGCAAGCATGATGGTGTCGCCGCATTTTATGCCTTCATCAGACAGCCTTCCTGACAAAAGGCCTGTGATCAGCCGAAGATCTTTCAGGCTCAATGAAATGATCTCATCACCTATATGACTTTGAATAACCAGGCAGTCTTCTGAACGATGCGGAAATTTTGAAAACAGGATATTATGAAATGTCAGGGGAATAAATTCCTTTTGCTGGCTGCAGGATATGATTCTGTCAAAGCTCACTTTTACATGACATGAAACAGGTCCATAAGGTATAAATTTAATAAATTTTCGCGGATTTGGCATTGCTTAATGATGCAATAACATCAATAAATAACATGCCAAACTTTCTTCAACAGATATTTAGGCTTAGAATCCCTTTACCGGCTTATTGCTGATCTCTTCTTTATCACGGTCGATGCTATTGATCTTCTTACCGGAATTAAACTGGTACCTGAAAGTAATCCAGAGCGGAATTCGCGACAACCGGATATTGCTTTCAGTGCGGGAGCGGAAGCCAGAACCATTGATCTCATAACCCAGGTACGTGAAAGATCTAAAAAACGGGAGTGCGCTGCCGAGAGCAACTTTATAGTTTTTGAAAAAGCTCTTCTCGAGTGAGATAAAATATAATGCATCCTCGAATGTTATTGTCTGGATGTCTGATTTCGGGGTGCTGTAATGAAAACGGAGCGACGTCGTTATACCGTGTTTGAAACCGGCAATTACTGAAATTCCTGTTTCGAAAAAGCCTTTGTTCCTGTTTCCGATTCCGTACTGGCAGGCAAAACTGTTGGTTGATGTGCGAAGGTCGTACAGGCTGAAATAGGGATTAAAAGATAAAATTTTAAAAAGCTTCAGCGACCCGGTCAGCTCAAGACCCCAGGCTTTGATATTACCAAGGTTTGAAACTCCTGTTTCAAAAATCCCGTTCTCATTCACGAATGTGTAGTTGCTGATTGCATCATTTCTCTCCCTGTAATATACCTGAACTGAATAGTAATTTTTACCGGAGGTGGCTGAATATTTCAGGCTTAAATTCCGGAAGAGATCAGGCTTAAGGAATGGATTCCCGCTTGCTGCCGAGAAAACATCGCTGGAGACTATGTTTGGATTGAGCTGGTAAAGGGCTGGCCTGTTTACTGTCTTGCTGTAATTCAAATTGATATCCTGCTTTGAATTCAACCTGTAATTCAGAGTCGCACCTGGCAGAATTAAAAAGTATTTCTTATTAAAACTACCCTCAAGTTCCGATGAGGAGCTTTCAACACGCATTCCTGCCTTGATTGTGTACCTGGAAATCTGATATGTAAGTGATCCGTAGGCTGCGTATACGTTTTCATGGTAATTGAAATCATCCGACTGCCTGTCTTTCATGGACTGGAACCTTGACTTGATTCCCCCGTCGAACATTATTTTCTCAGTAATGGATGTTTTGAGGTCAATCTTTATGATCGTAGTATTCTGAGCAGGCATAACTCCGGCTGACGTGCTGATAACCTCATCTCCTTTGTCAATGTTGAAATCTGTAGAGCTTTTACCCTTATAGAAATAGTTGCTCAGATCAAGCTCAAGCTTATTGCCGGGTTTGGCAAAATTGTGCCTGTAGTAAGCAGAGTAGGATGAAGAGCTGTTTTTATCAGTGTCATTCCTGGTCCCCGAAAGTCCTGTTTCAGAGCCATTCGCTTCCACCGTCTGCTTTATGGATCCATCGAATTCCCTTGACCAGGGGTTATACCATGCATAAAAGTTGAACTGGTTTTTTTCATTCAGATAATAATCGAAGCCGTAATGGAACCTGTGAGAATAATTTTTCTGCCGGACGGACTGCTCGGAAAAGATGTTGGTCGTTATTTCATTCCTCAGGAAAGTGCGTGTGGTCCTTTCAATAATATCGAAATAGGCAAATTCACCATTATAGGAAGTGTAAAGGTTGATCTTGCCTGTCCCGTAGCTCAGGCTGTATGAAGGGAAGAGATATATTTCCGATCTTGAAGAAGGCAGCTCGGCATTCACATAACCGCTTATTCCTGATTTCCTGTCTTTCTTCAGTATTATATTGATCACTCCTGTGACCCCGGCATCATAACCTGCACCAGGATTATCGATAACCTCCACCTTGTCAATCCTCGAGGCATCAAGCTGACTAACAAAATTCCTTTCGCGCTCCCTGCCGTCAACAAGTATAATTATGTTGCTGCTTCCGGCAAGGGAGATGTTTTTCATCATGTCGACATTTATGCCGGGGATATGACCGAGAAGATCTGTGCCGCTTGAAGAGGCATCATACATGCCCTCGTTTATCAGCCAGACTGTTTTATCCGCACCGTTCTCAGCTTTCCTTCGTTCACTGCTGATTACTATTTCGGGAAGGCTGAATGATTTTTCCTGAAGTAAGATCGTGCCGGTTTCAACATCATTTGACAGGTCGATATTTTTGTAAGAGGTCTCATATCCTATGGCGCTTATCACAAGTTCATATTTTCCTCTTTCAACTGGTTCCAGAATGAATTTGCCGTCTGCGCCGCTTGATACGCCTGTTACAAGTGCGGAATCAGCCGATCTTTTCAGGGCAACCGTCGCAAAGGATAGTGGCAGGGCGCTGTTTTTATCTGCCAGCTGTCCAGCTATTGAATATCTCTGATGAACCTGCGCATTTATTTCAATACTGATCGATACAAGAAAAAACATCACTGCAATTATCCTGGTAATCCGAAATTTCTGAGTTGGTTTCATAATGTTTTGATTGAACGTGCATAAATATTTTGATGCAAAGTTCAGTCATCACATTACCATCCTCCAAATAAACGGGATATACAACAGGGATTTGTTATGAAAGGAAAAGGAAGGGCAATTGTCTGGTACGGATTGTAAAAAATCTGGGATGAATTGAAAAGTCACCTTTCTGACAAAGATGACAGCGCCAGGTTGAATTGCTTCGTATTGTTCCTCGATACAGGTATTTTTGTTTCCGTGCCGGAGAGCTTGAGGTTGTATCCCAGCGTCGTTCCGTGTTTGCTTAAGA
>DATGWQ010000014.1:0-1593 GCA_035299385.1 Bacteroidales bacterium
AAGAAGATTTACCATGATGGCAAAAACCGCGCCATTCCTCGCTTCCTTCGGCCTTATGAATGCTCAACGAAAACTTAAGATACTACTGACGGCCTCCGGTCGCTCGTCACCAAAAACGACTACTCACCGCCGGGCCGTTAGTGCCCATGCCTTTAAAAATCAAACAATTAAATACAAGAATATTCACCCTTATTAGCTCTTTTGTTTTATTGCAATCACAGTTCCTATACCATGACAGATTATCACCGCTTAGAGTTCTAACAGCACGAGCACTAACACGGACGGTAGAATTAAAAAACTTGTCACGGTTTTTGCAAGAGGCTACGTAGCTCCTATGATGGCATCTACGTAGTTAAAGCCGGATACGCTCAATCGTCCACTACCAAGCTTTGCACCGTGACAGATTCCTGGCTTCGATTCAATTTGTACCGCGACACTGCACCTGGCAGCTTTGACAGAGTTTATCTCCGTGACAGATCACTAACCCAATTCAGTTTGTACCGCGATTGCACGAGCACTCAAACAGTTTGTACCATGAGGGCAAAAACCGCGCCACGCTCCGCTCCCTACGGCCTTACTGGCTTCGTAACGAAAACGAAAGATTTTCACGACGGCCTTCGGTCGACTTCGCGCCGTTTTCTAATTCTCACCGCCGGGCCGTTATGCGTCATGTGAGCCAATGCCCTGCCTATCAACCGTGATAAATAATCCAAATTAAATCGTAAATTTGCATATGGCAAAAAGCTCACAGTATATTGATATCGAGATTGATAAATTGACAAATTCACTTGAAAATGTCATAACTGGTGATAGTTTTCCAACTGATATCGTTATCACTGAAGCTAAGGATTTTAAGAATGTTACTAAAAAAGAGGGGTGGCTTTTTGATTGGAAATCCGAGTTTAAAAAGCCCGACCGTGACGTTTATAAATTAACCATCGTAAATAATCAGTCCGTAATCCAGGGATTAATAAGTCTCTCTGTAAGAACAGATCATGTTTATATGCACTTAATTGAATCGGCACCTTTTAATATTGGCAAAGATAAAGTTTATGTAGGTGTGCCTGGTAATCTTGTTGCATTTGCATGCCGACTATCGTTTCAGCGAGGATTTGAAGGTTACCTTTCTTTCCTTTCTAAAACAAATTTGATTAATCATTATGAGAAATCGCTCGGAGCCATTCACGTTGGTGGAAATTTAATGATAATCAATACTACTGCAGCTCTGAAATTAACAAACAAATATTTTGATAAATAAAATGGGATTAATAAAAGAACCAAGAGAAATTGATTTCTACGTTGATCCGAGACCTCTAACGAAGGAGGAAGAGAAAAGGATTAGCGATTTCATAAAAGCTGACAAGAAGAAAAATAAGCGCAGAAAGAAGATTAAAATAGGCACGAACGCATAACACGGACGGTAGCATTAATAAACTTGTCACGGTTTTTGCAAAAAGATACTGCACCGAATAAAAATCAACTTGCTCTTGTACCCGGATACCCGCATCAGTCCGCTTAAAAACTTTTATACCGTGACAGATTTTCAAGTCCGACCATGTTTGTACCGCGACACTGCACCTGGCGGCTTCGACA
>DATGWQ010000015.1:0-13018 GCA_035299385.1 Bacteroidales bacterium
ATCAGGCAGGTTGAAGTTGCCGGTCTGGGAATAGCTTACCGTGGCATTTTTTGAGCCTGTATAGAAAAGGAACTGGTCTGACTGGTGCGAGCCGATATCGCAGAGAATTCCTCCGGCTTTCCCGGGATCGAAGAACCATTCCGGGCGTGATGCCGGTGTCATCCTGTGAGGTCCCAGGCCAATTGTCTGAACAACCCTGCCGATCGCACCCGATTGAACCAGCTCACCGGCATGCACGGCAGCAGGGACCCCGAGGCGCTCGCTGTACATTATCGAATAGATGCGTTTTGTCTCTTTCTGCACCTTTCTGACTTCCTTAAGCTGGTTCAGGGTGGTGATCCCGGGCTTGTCCGCCATATAATCCTTTCCTGCCCGCATCACCCTTATTCCAAGTGGGGCTCTTTCAGACGGAATAATGGAGCTTGCAACGAGACTGATTGTTTTGTCTTCAAGTATCTCGGCCTCGCTCGCGGCAACCTTCGCTTTCGGAAAAGCCCTCGTGAATCCCCGGAGAAGATCCGGTTCCTTTGCATACACTGACACGAGCTCACCGCCTCCTTTGATGAGTGCGCTCACCATTCCGTTTATGTGATTATGATTGATGCCGATTACAGAAAACTTTATTGATCCCTTCGGTGCTGTCCCTGATGTTGGTTTCACCTTTATCTCCTTGAAGCTCTTGCCGCTGAGATCACTGCCGATGAGATCAGCAGGGAACATAGCGCCTGCTGCAAGGCCTGCTGCCGAAGCGAGCTTTATGAAATTGCGTCTTTTGTATTGCATGGTTCAGTTTTTTTATTTTTTCCTGGCTTTCTTCACGGGAGTGATGATTATCTCGTTGTCACACCCCGGACAATAATATATTTCACACCCTGTACAGGCAAAGCAGTTGGAGCAATGCTTGTACTCCTTCGATCTTTCGAAGCAAAGGCCACAGCTGCCACAAATGATGTTATCATGCAGGATTGTATTTTCCACATCGCAAATATAGGGAAAGCTGGTCTCCGGTATTACCTGGGCAAATATAATCTCACATCAGGATGCATAGTGTAAAGCCGGTATTCAGAATCGGCAACAACCATGATTGGACTAGAATGATCTCCTTCAACGATGGGATTACCGGGATATTTTTCCCAGTGTATAAGATCGGCAGATACTGCTACATTGGACGTCCAGATCGACGCTGCACCTGGCTTGTCCCAGTCCGGATCCGAAGACCCGTGATAGTACATATAATATTTGCCCCTGTACTTTATAACCTGGTTGGCGGCAACAGCTCCGGAATCGTACTTCCCGGGACCTTTTTTCAAAACAGGTTCATCACTTATATTGATCCACGTCCTTTTGTCTGTTGTGCCTGCAACCCAGATCCCATTGTCGTTGCGTTCATAAAAAAGATACCATTTTCCGTCTTCAATAATGACAGACGGGGTTCCATACGGCCCGGGAATGGTGTCTCCACGGGAGGAGATCATTATCAGGTCACCCTGTTCCTGCCAGCTTATTCCGTCTGCTGAAGTCAGGAGATGCGCCACATCATTCAATCCTTCAGCATACATGTAATATGTACCTTCATTTTTCATCACGAACATATCCTCGGTCCATTTTTGATCGAACAAAGGTTTGTCTGAATACCTGTCCCATTTTATCCCATCGCCCGAAAGAGCATACCCAAGATACCTCGTGCCCTCATCCCTGTAACCCGTATACCATAGCCTGAATTTGCCCTCATCGTATAGAATAAACCCTCTCTCCCTGATATGCTCGTCCCACTTCCCGGAATCCGACCCGGTAAACACGGGATTGTCTTTGTATGGACTGAATTCCACCATCTCACCGGCAAAACCCGTATCTTTACCGGACCTGCATGTTATAAGGAGCATGCACGATGCCAGAAGGATAAAAACAAGATATTCTTTCATTTCCCCGAATTTTAACAAAGATTCAGGAGTTGAATATAACTATTTTAACTTAAGCGGTGCGTCCCCTGCGGGAGTTTGCTTCTTTGCCCGACAAATATGGGGCCGTGGGTAGACAGAAGAAACTGTAAAATTTATTAACGACAAATTGTAAAAATTATTTACTATTTGAAAGACCGGATTTCTATAAGTGCTTTATTATCTTACGAATAAATATATGGCACAAAAATGGAGCATTCAGTAGTGACCTAAGATAAATTTGCAGATATGATACTGAATTACCTTAAAATCGCATTCCGCTTCCTGTGGCGGAACAAAGCATACAGCCTCCTTAATTACCTGTGCCTTTCATTCGGGCTGACCTGCTCCATAATTGCCTTCCTCCATATTAACAGCATGCTTGGATTTAATAAGTTTCATAAGAATTACGATCGAATCTGCACGGTGGAGGCAAATGTTACATTTTTCAACCGTGACCGGTTTCCCAAGCCTGTGCTCTCGGCCTCAATTACTGATGAGCTGAAGGAGAAGGTCCCTGAATTTGACAGGCTCGCACGTGTGGCGGACAGGAATCTCACATTTGTGAACGGAGATAAAACCTTCTCTGAGAGCGGGATTTTTGCTGACCAGTCTTTCTTCGGGATCTTTACTTTCCCCCTTCTTTCCGGATCCTTTTCTGATGAGCAGTGGGGCATTAATTCCGTCGTGATCACCAGGAAGATGGCAATGAAATTTTTCGGTTCGACGGATTGCATCGGGAAAACCCTTATTCATAAAGATCAGGACAAGGAAACAGCATATAAGGTATCAGGAATTCTTGCCGATATTCCCTCAGAATCTTCTATTAATTTTGATTTTGTCATACCATTTTCAAAATTTCTTGCAGAAAACGAGTGGGCCCTGGCGAAATCTGCAGATGCGACGATTGTATGGGCGTTACTTAACAAAAATGCCGGCATCCCGGCGATAAATGCCAAAATAAAGGATCTTATAAAAGCTGATCAGGCCACCCTTAACCAGGAATTATTCCTCTTCCCGTTCAGGGAAAAAGTACTGTATAGTTATTCGGGCGGCAGAAGGGTCTGGGGCAGCATGCAGTATGTGGTTATTGCGGGTGTGCTCGGGTTCTCAATACTTCTCATCGCATGCTTCAACTTCATAAACCTGGCTATTGCCATGAATATAAGAAGGTATCGTGAAGCCGGCATCAGGAAGGTAGTCGGGGCACGAAGATCGAACATCATTTTTCAATTCATGACGGAAACTGCTGTCGTTGTCATCATTAGTCTCCTGATTGCGGCTGAGCTTGGAGGCTTGATCTTAAAAGGGTTCAACAGGATGACAAATGGCAATCTCCAGATCGATCTGAGCGATGCCGGAGTTGTTTTCGGCCTGGCTTCCATAACCATATTGACAATACTTTTCTCCGGGTTATTGCCGGCTTTGTATCTTTCTTCGTCGCATCCTGTCGACACGCTTAAGGGCAGGATAGTAACCAGCCACAGCTTCTCAGGATTCAGGCAGGGACTTATAATTTTCCAGTTCACAATGCCCGTCGTCTTCATAATTTGCATGATGATCATCAAAGTGCAGGATAAGTATATAAAGCAGTTTGACCTGGGATTTGACAGGAACAAATTGCTGATAATCAGCAATTCCAAAAACCTTGCAGAGCATGAAGAAAGCTTCAAGACAGACATTTTATCAATCCCGGGCATAGAAAGCGTGAGCTTCAGCAGCTGCGTACCTTCAAAAGGAACACCGATCTCCAACAATGTAAGCTGGGATGGCAAGGATGCATCCGAGAAGCTTCATTTCTGGTGTATTAGTACCGACTTCAATTATAACACGGCAGTGAACATAAACATGACGGACGGCCGTTATTTCGATAAATCATTTTTATCGGATTCAGCCAGCTATGTAATAAATGATGTCGCCGCCAGGGTGATGAAATATGATAACCCTGTGGGGAAGACGCTTACTCTCGACGGACGGAAAGGGACGATAATTGGCGTGTTCAGGGATTTTCATTCACTCGATCTTGCAGGACCTTTCACTCCCACAATAATCAGATTGGGCCAGGGAAACAGGAACAGCATATTGATAAGCCTCACAGAAAATAATTACGCATCCGTTTCTGATAAGATCAAGACCGTTTACGGCAAATATGAACCGGATGCAGCCTTTAATGCAATTTTGTTCAGCGATCTGACAAGGAGCACAGAGCTGACAACGATCTCCAAGGTTATCGGAGCCGCTTTTATCATAGCTCTTCTGCTTGCATGCCTTGGACTGTCCGGTCTGGCTTCATTCACCGCGGTGAGCAGGACAAAGGAGATAGGGATCAAAAAAATAAACGGGGCTTCCACACTGCTGGTTATGAGAATGCTCGGGAAGAACTATTCAAAATGGCTTGTTATTTCGACCGTAATAGCTCTTCCTTTTGCCTTTCTCCTCGGAAGAATTTTCCTGGGCAGGTTCAATTTCCATGCTTCCATGCCAATATGGCCTTTCCTGGCAGGACCGCTTATAGCCTACCTGCTGGCAATTGCCGCCGTAAGCCTGCAAAGCTGGAAAGTTGCAGGCAGGAACCCCGTCGAGTCATTAAGGTATGAGTGACCCCTGAATCGGTTTTTACGATTCAACATATGCCTCCTCGAGTTCCTTTATATCTATCTTTTTCATCCTGAGTAAAGAGTTAAGCACCCTGTGAACTTTTTCCTTGTCGGGGTCAGAGAGCAGCTCACCCAGTTTTTCAGGGACAATCTGCCATGCGACTCCATATTTGTCCTTGAGCCAGCCGCACTGTTCTGCTTCCGGCAAACTCGAAAGCTTTTGCCATAGCTTGTCAATTTCGTTCTGGTCCGTGCAGTTCACTGTAAAGGAAATTGCCTCGTTGAACGAAAAACCATGCATCCTGGCGCTGTCCATTGCAGCAAACCACTGATCCTCCAGCCTGAAATCAGAATACATCACGGTGCCTTCCCTGTCCGGGTCCATTCCTTCAGGATACCGTTCCAGCATTCCTCTTTCTGAGTTTCTGAAAACCGACAGGTAGAAATCAGTAGCTTCTTCAGCCTTCCCTGCAACAGCTTCAGTGAACATCAGAGTGGGAGTGATGAATGGCCTCGGATCATCTTCCGGCTTCGCCAGGAACAATTGCCAGCTTAGGCCGTATTTGTCCTGCACCCAGCCATAGCGGTCGCTGTACGGGTATTTCTGGAGCTCCATCATAACCTCACCACCCGATGAAAGCTTACTCCATAATTCATCCAGGTTTTTCCGGGCATTCCTGTTGACGGAAGGGTTGAAGTTCACCGTAAACGAGACTGAAGGGTTGATTTTGAAAATTGGTCCGCCATCGAGGGCAATGAACCTGTAGCCCTCGAGCTCGAATATTCCCGTGAGGACTTTACCGATCATCTCGTCGATACCCGGTGTTTCCATGCCTTCCTCATACCTGTAAATCGAGATGATCCCGGAATGAGTCTTTCCGCCTGAGATCCCTGAAAATGCCGAAACATAAAAGTTCATGGCTTCTTCACACTGTGTGTCAAACCACAGGCTCGGAACTATTTTTTGTACTTCAGATTTCATAATTACCTCCCTTTTTAATCAATACTTCATAGATATTATATTACCAACAAACATTCTATGGCATTGTTGAAATTACCGGCATTGTAAGTTACCCGCTCCTCATAATTAAAGGAGCAGGTAACTTTTTGCCTGTCAGCGTTCTACGCTCAACGCTTTACGCTCGACGCTTTACGCTATTTTACTTCCACTCCGGCTAATTTTATCTTAAACGGTAAATAGCCGGAATTCAGGATATTTACAAGATCGCCTGCTTCCCCTGCAGTGAAATCACCTGTGATTTCTGTATTGCCTCCTGATATTTCATCCATCACCCTTGGATATGATCTGACATGTCCATTGACAACTACGGCAATGCATTTCCCGATATTGTTCCTGGTAATTTCCGCCCATCTGGTCCTTCCCTCGGGGTTCATGGTCAGATTAATTCTTATATCAGATGCATCGGGTCCCTTAACTACGGATGCTGATGCGACAGCCCGCCCGTCGAGCGGTGCCGATCCGTTCCTGCCAGTCAGCCTTATAGCATGAAGCTCAAAGTAAGATCCGGAATGAATATATTCGTACGGCTTCTGGCTCCACATCAGATTCAGATCAGGCGGAAACAGCGCTTTTATTTCGGGCATATTCAAATACCTGCTCACCAAAGATGTGTCATCGGCACTCACAATCCCTATGACACTTGAAGTTGTCTGGTTGCCGATTCTTTTGATCCGCGGCGTCAGCAGGTCCAGAAGAGGATTGTCAGTACCGGCTCCGGCCACGCCTTTATGTTTCAGCAAATCATTTGCATTTTTCAAATTCCCTGAAAGCTCTGAATTGTCATAAGTTTCCCTGAACTCGAGTTTTGAATTGTCAACAATGACTTTCCTGATGGTATTTATATCAGAGCTGTCGGTATCGGGAATTGTCATTGAGATCTGGCTTGGTGCAGCCTGGTACTGTATTTTCTCAACCGGGATACCTAATGAATTATTCAGCCTTTTAATGATTACCTCAGCTACTGCATTCATTTCATCCTGGCCTGCCCCGGTGCCGGGTGAAGCGGGAACAATGGTCAATACCAGGTCGTAATTGGCTTTTGGTGTGCAATTGAATAATGATATTGAGGCAATTATAATTGCCATGATAATATAAGTTTTCATGAAAGTATAATTTAAATGAATATTTACCTTCCTGCAGGAAGGCCTTGAATAACATGGAATTAATTATGCCACGTCCGGTATGTTATTCCTGTTGTGAGGGAGATTAAGGTACAAGTCCCCGAAGAAAGGTTTTATTGAAAAAGCAATAATATGGTTGTAAATAAGATCCCGGGCCAATTTCCTGTTGTAATCCGATACTTTATGCCGGACTGAAAATGAAAACAGGCCCCTGTTCTTTAAATCGGTCACGAAGTATTTCTGCGCCGCAACACATGAAACCATGGTTCCGGGGATTGCATCGTGCCCTGATATATCGCTGTTTACATGGCTTAGAACTGTGGACTTTGCTGATGCAGGATGAAAATTCCCATGATCAGTTGAAGCGACCAGCGCAAGCAAAAGAAACAGGAGAAGAAAAAAAAGACTTCTTAATGCCAGTTCAGTATCATCCTTTTGTTTAACCATAAACCAAAATTAGGTAATTTTTTAATATATGTTACTTCATTCTGTTTATCAGCTCCTTATATTTTGGATCATTTCTTATTGCCCCGAATGCCGGGTCCGATTCGATTTTTTTTCGTGAAGCAAAACCATGATTGACAGCTGCAGTCAAAGCGTCCACTGACTTTTTCGATTTTCCTGCCTGGGCCAGCGACCTGGCAAGATTATAGTAGTTGTCCGGGTTTTTGCTGTCTGAGAATGTGCATATTTCGAACAGGAAAGCCGCCTGGGCAAAATATGAGCTCCTGTAAAATGAGGTGCCCTGTCCGGAGCAAGCAATGGAAATAAAATTCAGCAGCCTCGAAGCCATCTGGCTGTTTTCCGGGCTGCCTTTGTCACGCAGTCTCGCCAGGTTGCCTGTCTCCTTTTGCCACCAGGTCGTTGCCGTGTCGGGTATTGAAGCTGAGCTGAAGACCTGGCCAAGGTACCTGAGATACGTGTCTTTGCTTTCCTTCTCTGTTTGAACCATTTTATTCCATCTCCGGACGGCAGCTTTATATTCCTGGGATTTTTGTGCAGCTGCAAGCCTCAGCTTCAATCCTGATTCAAAGGCAGTTCCGTTGAAGTCTCTGGCGGCCGACTTCATATACCTTACAGCATCCATAATGTCACCGGCAGAAACACTTGCATTGATAAGGCTTTCTGTTTTCTTTTCAGTATTTGAGATGAAGGTTTGATCGTAAGGAAGCAACTTCCTGTTAATGCCCTGCAGAATGATCCATTCCACTGCTTCAGACATTAAATCGGAAGAAGGCCATTGATGTCCTCCGGCGAATGTTCTTAAGAATGGTGTAAAGCCGGGTTTGCTGTTCAGGAGCTCGAAAAGGTCAAGCATTTCGGGATAGTTCATGTCGCGGTTGCCTGCAATGCCATAATATAAGAAGCCCTGACCTGATGGAAGAACGCTCCCGTCGTTGGAGAGACCTGCGCCGCAGCCTATGACACCGGCAATCCTCTTATCCTCGGTTGCAAGGGCCATGGCAAAGCGCGATCCTCCCGAGAATCCTGAGGCATAAATTCTTTTTTGATCCACTCTCAATCTTTCGGTTACATCGCGGAACATTGCTTCTGCAGCAGTGAAGTTGTCGCTGATCTGGCCGTTTCGGGAGTTATTGGAGCAGGCTAGTATAAACCCGTATCTTCTGCCTGCCTCAAGGAAGGCTTCAACTCCTGACCGGCCCCTGGCTGCAGGATCAAAAATCAGTATAACGGGCCACTCCTTTTTATTATCGTACTGTGCCGGAACAAAGATCGCGTAGCTGTGGGTTTTGTTACTGCGGCAAACAACAGTATCAATAATCTTATCACTGACTGGCACCTGCGATTGAAGGAGCTGGGATAAGGTGATCAGCAAAAGCAAAGCCGCTCCATGTCCCATGCCCCCTGATCCATGCCCCGCTCCCTGCTTTCTCATCTCTCATACGATATGCCTGTGATTTCAAATACCATATCTTTTCCTGCCTGTTTTGCCATGATGGTGTCACCCTGCTTTTTATTGATCAGCAATTTTGCCAGAGGGGAGAGAAAAGATAGTTTTCCCTTTGAGATATCCGCCTCGTCAGCACCTACGATCCGGAAAGTCTGGATCTCTCCTGTTGCCTGGATTTTAAGAGTGACGGATGCACTGAACCTTATTTCATCTTTTGGCTGCTCTTCGGGGCTGATCATCCTGGCGGTTTCGATTCTTTCGTTCAGTTGCTGCAGCTTTGCATTTATGAAGTTAGCGGTTATCCGCTTCTCATTCTCATTCTCACTGCTGATGCTAAGTGTATCGCGTTCATTTATGAGCGCCTGTTTTTCAGCAAGAAGATCCTGCAGACCTGATGGTGTCACAAAATTCGTAACACCTTCGGGAAGGTAAGCTCTCCTGGGAACCAGAGGTATTTCTTCCTGGTCGTCTTCCTTTACAAAACCACGGCTCATGGACCTGTAATTTATCAGAACATGAAGTTAGTAAATATATTTGTTTGAGAACTGCACCCATTCCTCGCCGGGGCATTATTCTTGTATCATTGGTCTTTGCTGAAACCAAACTGAAAGTGAGCACTTTATGCAACAGTAAATCTTTTATGCAGAAGATTTCCTGCTATGAACTCAGCATCTTCTTTTATGCCCATTACTATACCGGATTTTCTCTTGCGCATCCAGGGAATGCCAATGAAATAAAGACCTTTTATATGTGAAATGCCGTTGTTGTGCTCAGGCAACCCGTTGCTGTCGTAAACTGGGAGCTTTAAGTAGCTGAAGTCTCCGGTAAACCCGCATGTCCATATGATGGTCGATATATGATCCCCGTCCAGGTCGAGATGACTGATCCCGGCATATGAACCGGATTCAAAACGAATGTCATCAGGATCCTCCTCATTTTCCGGCATCTGGTAACCTGAACGGCGAACGAATTCATCGATACTCAGCTTTATCTTTTCAGAAGCTTCATCGGCAAACCTGATATTTGACATGACGTCGTCGTGGAAATAGATCCTTTCCTGATCAGCATGACCGGCGCCAATTACGATTGTATCCACAAGATCAGGCAGCATTTCATCTACTTTATTGATTATCAACAAATCAGTTTCCTTTTGGTTTTAGTAATTTTGGACGATTATGACAAAGACAAACGCGGCACGGATCCTTGACAACCAGGACATAAAATATGAGCTCAGGTCGTATGAAGTGGATGAATCTGATCTTAGCGCTGTTGCAGTGGCGGAGAAGCTGGGGCAGGACCCTGACCAGGTCTTTAAAACACTCGTGCTGAGGGGCGACAGAACCGGAGTATTCGTTTGTATCATCCCCGGTGCAGAGGAGCTTGACCTCAAAAAGGCGGCGATTCTTTCTGGAAATAAAAAGGCCGATCTTGTGCCGATGAAAGAGATACTCGGGCTTACAGGATATATCCGGGGAGGCTGCTCTCCTTTAGGAATGAAAAAGGACTATCCGTCGTTCATCGATGAGAGCTGTATAATTTATGAATATATTTTCGTGAGTGCAGGCATACGCGGAACCCAGATCAGGATAGCGCCTGATGACCTCATAAGGGCAGCTTCGTGCATAACGGGGGACCTGATAATTATGCGATGAAGGGAAGAATTGGAGAAAGGGAGAAGGGGCGAAGGGGAGATGTGTCATTTGGTATCGATAATGACGACGCCATTCGCTCCCCGTGACCCGTATACAGCAGCTCCTCCGTCCCTCATGATGTCGATGCTTTTTATTTCTTTGGGTCGGATGCCGGATAATACGGTGTTATCCACAGGCATGTTGTTCAGAATTATCAATGCAGAATTGCTGCCGGTGAAGGATTGTGTGCCTCTTATGATAATTTCTCCGTTCTTAACCTGAACGCCTGGAAACCGGGCATGTATGAGATCGTAAACATTTGAGTAGGATGCAAAATCAGCATCCTTGTCAGTAAGGTTTGATCCTGCGTATAATTTGTTGCTTTCCGATACTTTCCCATATCCTATTGCATACTCGCGGTTTTTTTCACCCGGCTTCATCTTAAGATTGACCGCGGCGAATTTTGTGCCTGCACCAAGGGTAATCTTCTGCCTGTAAAAGCCATCTGCCGTTATGATGATCTTGTCCCCGGCAGCACAGGAAATCGAAAATCTTCCTGTTGAATCTGTGGCGGTGACCTTTTTTGTATTACCCGACTTAATACTTACTCCATATAACGGAATGTTGTCGAACGCCGTCACTATCCCATTTACAATCCTATCCTGTGCGGCTGAATTTATGAAAGTGCCAATGAGAGCCAGAAGAAGGATATATGTTGTTTTCATTTGCATGGATTTTAACAGATCCTGAAAGCAATTTACAAAAAAAATGACTATTCGGTGTTTCTCCCTGCCCGCAAATGTTTTAGCCGGTCTGATGCAGAAAAATCCGGTTCGTCATTCAACATAATTCTGAATCGGTTGTTGAACTTACAATCAACCATTCCTGAAATGAAAACGATTGTTGTGCCTGTGGATTTCTCAGATGAATCAATGGCAGGGTTGGAAATGGCGATTCTCATCGCTGGCAAAACAGGATCAGCCATACAAATGGTTCATGTGATCACGGGACTATCGAATATTGCACGTGGAACTCTCGGGAAAGAATATGATCTGGCAAAAGCGAGGTTCAATGAAATAATAGAAAAGTACAAAGGGAAAAACAATGATCTTGACCTTAGCTTTATAATCAAGGAAGGCAAAGTGTACAAGGAAATAAAAAACCAGGCTGAGGCATATGAAAATTCAATGATCATTCTTTCAACACACGGGAATTCAGGCATAGAAGAGTTCTTCATCGGCAGCAATGCATACAAGATAGCATCTTCAGCTTCGAGGCCTGTAATATCGATAAGAAGCCTGTCGGAAACAAGAAATGTCAGAACAATAGTGCTGCCCCTCGATATGACGAAAGAAACCAGGGAAAAAGTGCCTTTCACGGCAGAGCTTGCAAAACTATTCAATGCAAAGATCTATCTGCTGACGCTGAGATCTTCAAACCACATGAACATCGAAAAGAAGCTGGAGGCTTACGCCAGGCAGGTGGGTGACTACCTTGAGAAGCATGAAATACCCTTTAAGACAGATCATCTTTCCGGCTCAAATTTTACAGACATAACCCTGGAATATGCGCTTGCAGAGGATGCAGACCTCATCTCTGTAATGACCGAACAGGAGGAAAGCATCTCCAACTTCCTGTTAGGCAATTATGCACATCAGATGATAAACAAGTCTCCCGTTCCTGTACTGCTGTTCCCGACCTACAACATTACCATAATAAATGAAAGTCTCAGGACACAGGGTGTTTATGTGTATGAAATGTAGAAGCTCTGGCAGCAATCATGACTTTTCATAATGAGGGGGAACCTGCCCGGTTGATTCCCTTCCGTGAACCATTGCAGCCACATGCATCGCCATATGAGGGAGAATGGCTGCAAGCGGATTCATCGTAAGGAGGTATGCAAGACTGAGAATTCCGTTTCCAACATTTGGCCAGATGATTTTTTTGCCACGGAATTCAGGGAACCCATAATGATAGGCAGTTGTAATGAAAAAGCTCGCTGCCATGGCTATCACTCCAAACAGGATTCTTCCTGTCCAGCTATCCGTCCAGAAGATTCCGGTCAGAGTCAATTTCATTGCAAGTACCGGCAAAATAGATAACAGGAGCGCATCAATTAACCCATATGCCATTCCCGGCCAGATAATGTCCAGGATAAATTCACCGCCTTTGTTCCTCGGGGATGCAGGCTGGGAGAGAACATTCCTGATGACAAAGACGCCGGCTAAGGCTGCCCCAAGCAAACCCCGGTAAAGATTATGCCCGAGGACATCCTTCACACTAATACCATTTGAGAGTATAAAGATTGCCAGCAAGACCGCGATACACGGTACATACAGAACCAAAAACAGGTTGCGTTTAAGTTTCAGCAAACCGGCAGAAATTGCTGCAATGCCGAATCCGATCATTGACCCGGCAATAATCCAAAGAATTCCTGAATTCATCTTGATTGTTTTATAAGGTTAGTATAACAGGGTTTATAAAAATAATAATTTTTCTTCAACAAAGCCATAAAAGAATTTGAGAGTGAGTTCATTCAACGAACCAGCAACCATTAAAGAGTAACCAGCAACCTTATACAATCAGCTCCGATATTCTCCTCATGAACAGTTTTGAATCAATTGGCTTGGTCAGGTAATCATCAGAACCAGCTATGAAAGAGTTTTCAATCTCTTCACGACCTGCGTAGGCCGACTGCATGATGACAGGCAGCGCCGGCTTGATCTTCTTTATCTCCCTTGTAGCATCGATGCCATCCATGATCGGCAGCTTGATGTCCATAAGCACAAGGCAGATTTC
>DATGWQ010000016.1:0-1937 GCA_035299385.1 Bacteroidales bacterium
AATGAAAGAGTTGTGGTGTTTGTAAGGTTGAAATCAAGGTTGGTACGGTAGTTGAACCTGTCATATTTATACCGGGTGTCGTTGTAACCGTCAACATAGCCTTTAAAGAAAGTATTCTCATTTACATAACCCAGTGTGCCGAAGTATTTCACGAACTTGGTACCTCCCGAAATATTGAAGTTGGCATCCACTGTTGGTGACCAGGGCAATGTAAGCTCCTTGAACCAGTCCACGTTAGGATACCTCAGGGCATTGAGGGGAGTGGAAGGATTCTTATACTGGCCGAGCTCATATTCTGAGACCAGCTTGTCGAACTGCTGGTTATTCATGAGCCCTACGTTGAGGGCTTTCATTGTTTCGTATGAATCTATGAACTCAGGAATGCGTGTAGCCTTGTTTATTCCGTATGAGGCTGACATGTTCATCACAGGCGCTCCAAATGTGCCGCGCTTCGTTGTTACGATAATAACACCGTTTGCTCCCTTGGCGCCGAACACTGCAGTTGCGCTCGCATCTTTAAGGACGGAGATGGATGCGATCTCATTCGGATCGAGGCCCTTGAAATCGCGTTCAACACCGTCAACCAGGACCAGAGGCTGTGAACCGTTCCAGCTCGAGAGACCTCTGACGATGATCTCTGAACCGCTGTTGCCGGGTTCACCCGTCTGCTGTATTGTGAGTACACCTGATAATTTACCCGATATGGCGTTTGTAACGTTCGAGATGCCCGATTTGACAAGAGCGACATTGTTTACCTGCGTAATGGCTCCGACGACGCTCTCCTTTTTCTGAGTGCCATAACCCACAACGACAACCTCCTGTATCTGCTTTACCTCCAATGCCAGCGTTATGTTCAGCTGGGTGCCGGGTGCAGCATTGATTTCCTGTGGTGTATAGCCAATAAAGGAAAACATAAGTGTGACCTGAGGGGTGGAAACCGGAATGCTGAATTTTCCCTCCAGATCTGTGAGTGCACCCAATGTTGTTCCTTTCACAACAACGGATACTCCTGTTAATGCCTCGCCGCTTGCAGCATCCTTGACAACCCCCGATACGGTTTGCTGTTGTTGTCCGGGTTCATCAGCAAGTGCAGTTCCGGCTGACAGTAAAGCCAGAAAAATAATAAAAAGGACGATTCGCATCTTTGACATGATCAATGGAATGATCCATCGGTCGCTGACAAAATGCAGGGTTTTTTCATGAGAGTTTTCCATGCATAAATTGATTTGGGCAGTTAGTAATAGGATTTGGTCTGATCGTGTGAAGAAAAAAAGTGATTTCCCTCACCGGAAAAGGTAATTTGCAATTAAAATTGAAAGAGAGCCTCAACGGCTCATGGTTAGTTTTCATAAAAAAAATCCAAAGCCATTATTGGCTTCAGATGGATTAGGTTAGCTGGAAAAAACGCATTCCGTTACGGAATGTAATGCTTTGCTGAAAAACAGGGTTATCTTTGTTTTTAGTTCAGTAGCATTGATTTTCCTGGCAGCAAGATATTAATTAAAATCAAAAAACAAATTATCGGTCGGAAATTTTTTCCGCTGTTGATCCGGCTTTAATTTTTAGTAAATTTATATTTTAAGCGAATCATAATGGGTAAATACAGGCTTTTGATTGAGTATGAGGGCACACGCTACACGGGATGGCAGCTGCAGAAAGGCGGAAAAACAATCCAGGGTGCGATTATGGATGCCTGCAGGGATCTATTCGGCGGGAGCGATTTCGACTTTTTCGGTGCAGGCAGGACCGACGGGGGAGTGCACGCTACGGGACAGGTTGCACACCTGGAGGTCGAAACTGAGCTGCCCCTTGTCAAAATTAAATACGGTATAAATGACCGGCTTCCGCCTGACATAAGCATAATAAATGTAGAGGAAGCGCATCCGAAGTTTCATGCCAGGCACGACGCTGTTGCAAGAAGCTATATTTACCAGATA
>DATGWQ010000017.1:0-1879 GCA_035299385.1 Bacteroidales bacterium
ATGCCCTGCAAACCAATAAGAATAGCACTGCTCGGATCCACCGGATCTATCGGGTCACAGGCACTGGACGTTATTTCACGTTATCCGGGTGAATTTGCAGTCGAGAGCCTCGTTGCAGGGAATAATCTATCGCTTCTTGAAACGCAGGCTCGTAAATTCATGCCTTCGTCAGTAGTGACAGGGAACCCGGATTTATATACAAAGCTGCGTGATAACCTCAGTGACACAGGTATAAAAGTTCTTGCAGGCACTGACGCTGTTTGCGAGGTTGTAACATCCCCGGCCGTTGATGTCGTAATAGCATCAATTGTAGGTTATTCGGGGCTGCATCCGACTGTTGCAGCGATGAAGGCGGGTAAGAAGATTGCCCTGGCAAACAAGGAAACCCTCGTTGTAGCAGGTGAATTGATTCAAAAGCTGTCAGCTGAATACGGGAGTCCCGTAATACCTGTCGATTCAGAGCATTCAGCAATTTTCCAGTGCCTTGCTGGCGAGGAAGGGAACCCGGTCGAGAAGATCACTCTCACCGCATCGGGAGGGCCATTTCTCGGCTGGCCGCTGGAAAAGCTGCTCAAAGCACGCCCGGGTGATGCACTGAAGCATCCGAACTGGGATATGGGCTGCAAGGTAACGATCGACAGCGCCTCAATGATGAACAAGGGTCTTGAGGTAATCGAGGCCAGGTGGCTTTTCAACCTTTCGCCGGAACAAATTTCAGTTATCATCCATCCGCAATCTATTATTCATTCCTTTGTTCACTTTGCCGATGGTTCGGTAAAGGCACAGCTCGGCGTTCCAGACATGCGGCTCCCTATCCTTTACTCTCTTTCGTATCCGTGCAGGTTCCGGTCTGAACTTCCAAGACTTAACCTGAATGAACTTAAATCATTGTCTTTTGTCGAACCGGATATGAAAAGATTCAGGAACCTCGGAATTGCCTATTCGGCGCTGAAGAAGGGAGGGAACATGCCATGCATAATGAATGCCGCAAATGAGGTTGCCGTGAATTCTTTCCTGCGCGAGGAGATCGGATTTATGCAGATCCCCGACGTTATTGAAAGGACAATGGAAGACTGCCTCTTTATGGAATCGATAGATCTTGGCACACTTGAAGAAACAGACCTGTCCGCAAGGGAGGGCGCTAAAAAATATATCAATAAACTTCAGAACTAAATGACAATACTGATTAAAATACTTCAATTCCTGCTGAGCCTTTCCATCCTCGTCATTATACATGAGTTCGGCCATTTTGTGTTTGCCAAGCTCTTCAAAACAAGGGTGGAGAAATTTTATCTTTTTTTCGATCCATGGTTCTCATTGTTCAAATTTAAAAAAGGTGAAACTGAATACGGTATCGGATGGCTTCCTCTCGGCGGCTATGTTAAGATCGCGGGAATGATAGATGAGTCGATGGACAAGGAACAGATGAAGCAGCCTGCACAGCCTTACGAGTTCAGGTCAAAGAGCTCCGGACAGAGATTGCTGATAATGACAGGCGGCGTCCTCTTCAATTTCATACTTGCGATGCTGATCTATGTCCTGGTCCTTTACGCCTGGGGTGAAACTTACCTTCCGACCTCCAACGTAAAATATGGAATTGTTACCGATTCGGTCGGCATGGCGATGGGTTTAAAGAACGGTGATAAAATTCTTTCAGTCGATAACCAGTACATTGATAACTTCTACCAGATACCCACAGACATTGTTCTGAACAGGAGAAAATCAATCCAGGTTGAACGAGACGGCGAAAAACTGAATATTCCAATCCCGGAAGCTTATGTTCCCCAGATGCTGAAGGGCAAAGGCCGCATTGAACCAAGAACACCGTTCGGGCCTTTTGTCATCGAATCCTTTGGCAAGGAGTCCCCGGCAAAAAATG
>DATGWQ010000018.1:0-2469 GCA_035299385.1 Bacteroidales bacterium
ACGGAAAGTTGCTCATGCAGCCAAACCCGGGTCAGACCGGAACTCCTGATAAATCTCTGAGAAATTTCAGATACAGCCCTGATAGTAAATTTATTTATATGAATACCGATTCGGTCCTCAAAATATTCGATATAAAAAATGCAACGCTGTTTCGCACTCTCAGGTCAAATAATGCCTCGATAGTATCATTTGATTTCAACCGTGACAAAAAAACCCTTCTGACCACTTCAGATGACGGTTCAGCAAGCATATGGGATGTTAAAACAAGTAATCTTTTAAAGACGATCAAAAAGGAAGATTCAGGGACAGATCTGTCATATGCCAGCTTCTCGGCAGACGGTAAAAATATTATTGCATCTTCATCAGGAGTGGTTAATATTATTGAACCTGCAACAGGAATGCTGGTCATCACACTTGACAATATAATGAGTGAAGGCGTGGCATTCAGCTCCGACGGGTCAAAGATCCTCGCTGTTGCCCATCTTATTTTTAATGAGGGCAGATGGAAAAAATTATCTGATGTAAAGCGATCGTTCTTTGAAGATGCAGGACCGGAAGGCTTTCTGCCGGCCCTGTTCAGCAGGGATGGAAAGCTTCTGAAAGCTTACATCGATTCATCAACCATCAATCTTCAGGAAGGTTTCACAAGATCTCATGAGCATAAAGGAAATTTTATCTGCTTCAGCCCGGATGATAAAAGTGTTTTACAGTATTGGGATAAGCTGAGAATATGGGATACAGAAAACTCCAGGCTCCTGATGTCCAGGGACCTTCCCGGCAATTTCGTGAATCTTTGTTATACGCCGGATAACAAAAGGATATTTGTTACCAATACAAGCTCTGTGGATCTGTATGATGCTGGTTCCTTCACCCTGGTCAATTCCTTTGAAGGTCCAGTCATAAAGTACCAGGATTCTGATGCTGGTTCTTACAAATTAGTGCCCTCGGCCGGTTTAAGCCCTGATGGCAGGCATTTCTTCATTGTACCATTAAATTCAGGTTCAGTTAAAATCATTGATTCTTCAACCGGCAAAATAAGTATGGACCTGGTGGGTAATTCAATCCCGGTATCATCTGTTAATATAAGTGAAGACGGCAATCTGCTCATGTCGAAAACCACAGGGAAAATCAACTCTGCACGGATATGGGACCTGAACCAGGGCAGGCTGCTCAGCAGCTTCGAAAGTGAAGCATCATTCTCTGATTCCGGCCGAACAGTGGTAACTTTGGTCCCTGGTAGATCATCAGCTATTATATATCACTGGAATAGTGCACGCGGTGAAAAAACCGACAGTGTAACAGTAAAAGCCGACAGTGTTGTAAAATGCTATTACAGTCCCGATGGCTCTTCACTTGTAGCTGTTAATAATGAATATGAAGCAATCCTGGTCAATGCCGCGACAGGAGAATCAATCTCACCTCTCAGAGGGCCTGTTACCAATGCCGTCTATTCACCTGACAGCAAGCTGATTGCCACATCATCCTGGTTCTCCTTTTTAAATTTGTGGGATGCTCAGACCGGAAAACTCACCGCCACTCTTACAAGGGACAATAACGATTACACTAAAGAGACAATAGGATATCAGGTGCAGGCAATTGACTCCTCTGAAAATATCAGTGTTTCCATAACTCCTGAAACGGAATTCAGCCAGATGTCGGACCGTGAAAAAAATTTTGTCAGTGGAGTACCTGAATCAATGGTGCAATTTAGCCGGGACGGGAAAGTTATCACAGCCATCAGAGGCGAAAATTCTTCCACCTGCGTATGGGATGTTTTTTCCGGGAAACTTTTATACATGTCCGCAACAGATTTGAATGTAAATCCAGATGTTACACGGGCTGTGCTCGCCGGGGCATACTGGGAAGAAGGAGATTCTGCTGTATCGAGGGTCATCGACCTTAAAACAGGAAACACTCAGTTCCTGTTAGATAAATTATCTTATACCAGGCTATTTCTTGGACAGGAGTTCAGCCCTGACGGCAAGAGTATCCTGGCTTCATACCAGGATTCGGCAAAACTATGGGATTCAGAGAACGGGAATCTTAAACAGTCATTCCACTATTCCGGCAGAATTCTTGGCACTGACTGGAAAAGAAACAGAATAATCGTTCATGATAATTCCAGGTTGATTTTCTTTGACATGATCTCAGGTAAACAGCTCTTTACATTTATTGCTATTGACCTTAATGATTATCTGGTTGTAACACCTGACAATTATTATATGGGGACGAAGAATGCAGCAAGCAAGATTTCATGGCGCGCAGGCAGCAACCTTTACAGGTTCGATCAGTTCGATCTCCAGTATAACAGACCTGACATAGTGCTGAAAAGAATGGGCAACAGCGACTCATCCCTAATAAAATTATACCATAATGCATATGAAAAGAGGCTGAAGAAGTCAGGGTTTACGGAAAATATGTTTTCCCCTGTCTGGCATACCCCGACTGTAGAAATAATCAATAATGATT
>DATGWQ010000019.1:0-54801 GCA_035299385.1 Bacteroidales bacterium
TTTTTCCTCGCGCCTCACGCCTGACACCTCACACCTTTTTTTTGTATCTTTCTGAAAAATTCAGTCAGTGACCAGGTACCACATATCTTTTGCGGGCGCAGGCAGGGTGGCATCTTCTTTATGTACTGCGCTGTACCAGGCAGGTCATACAATCGATACCGTTGTCTCTGAAAAAGGTTTATCGGCGAGGAAACTTGCTTCCCTCTGCAATGCGGAATGGTCGGACGAACTGATCTTCCCGGCTTCAACCAGGATAATAATAGTGTCTGTTCCTGATCATAAGCTCACCGGCGTACTGGAAGAAATCAGGTACAGTGAGGGAACTCTCATTGCGCATACCGCAGGAAGCTTTGGCCTTGATGTGTTTCCTGAAACCATTACAGACAGAGGGGTGTTATACCCGCTTCAGACTTTTTCACCCGGTCGCAAGATTGATTTCAGCGGGCTTCCCTTCATTATAGAGTCTGATCTGAAACAATCAGAGCAGACATTAACAGAAATCGCGCTCAGCCTTGGAGGAAAAACTCATTTCATGGGTGTGGAAATGAGAAGGAAATTGCATCTTGCAGCCGTGTTTGTGTGCAATTTCACAAATCATATGTTCACTTCAGGCAAAGAAATAGCAGATAAGTCCGGAATCTCTTTTGATATCTTTAAGCACCTTATAATGGAAACAGTTTCAAAGGCGCTTGCAGAAGGGCCTGAAAGATCACAAACCGGTCCCGCAGTAAGAAACGACAGGAATACGATCGAAAAGCATCTTGAGCTTCTTTCAGATTCACCCGGGCTGAAAGAACTGTATGCAACAATTACTGAATCAATAATGAAATATTATAAAAAAGATCAACGTGGCTAATTTCAAGGAAGACCTTTCAGGAGTTAAAGCATTCGTTTTCGACATCGACGGCGTTCTTTCACAGCAGACAATTCACCTGAGCACTTTCGGAGATCCCCGGAGAACCGTTAACCTTCGTGACGGTTATGCCCTTCAGCTTGCAGTAAAAAGAGGATATTTTGTTGGCGTAATATCAGGATGCCAGTCAAAAGATTATCTGAAAAGGCTAAGGAACCTGGGCGTCAAAGATGTTTACCTCGGTTGCAGGAACAAGACGGAGCAGTTTGATGCATTCATGAAAAAATATAATTTAAAGACTTCGGAAATCTTATATATGGGTGATGACATACCTGATTATAAAGTCATGAAAATTGCAGGTGTGCCTGTATGTCCTTCTGATGCCGACAGTGAAATCAAGCAGATTTCATCGTATATCTCAGACAGGAAAGGAGGGGAAGGGGCTGTTAGAGATGTGATCGAACAGGTCTTAAGGCTTCATGACAAATGGATGGACAGCGAATCTTTTGCCTGGTAAATATGAAAGAATTCCTCGAACTGGTCAGATGGCGTAACCTGCTGATAATAATTATCACCATGGTTCTTATGAGGTATGCAGTGATTGCTCCTCTTCTTTCAAAAATAATGATCACTCCCGTAAATAACCCGGCCACTAAGGAGATAATGCAATTACAGTTCCCTTTACCGGCTTTTTTCCTGCTTGTGCTGGCTACTGTCCTTATCGCCGCAGGCGGGTATGTGATCAACGACTATTTTGACATCAGGGCCGACCTGATAAACAGGGGGAAGGTGATAGTCGGAACGAGGATCGAAAGGCGTACTGCAATGCTCTGGCATCTTGTGCTGAACGTGGTCGGTGTCCTGATCGGTTTCTTTATTTCATGGCTTTCGGGATTCCTGATGATGGGCGCGCTGTTTCTTATCGTTTCGGGATTATTGTACTTCTATTCGGCAAGCTATAAAAAGCAATTCCTGGTCGGAAACATAATAGTGGCATTACTTACAGCTGCGGTTCCGATGATTGTTGCCCTCTACGAATGGCCGGCCCTTTACCGGTATTACGCGGTGAATGCCGTCAAATCACCGGAGATGGGTTTTATTCTTTACTGGGTCGGGGGCTTTGCCCTGTTTGCATTTCTGACAACACTCGCAAGGGAAATAATAAAAGATATCGAGGATTTTGCCGGAGACAGGGAATACGGCAGGAATACGGTTCCTGTTGTTCTCGGCATCGTTCCGGCAAAAATTGTTTCGCTGGCAATCAATGCGGTGACAGTGGCATTGCTTTACCTTGCGTGGTTCAGGTACGTGAGGGACAATATCACACTCATATATATATCTGTCGGAGTTGTTATACCCATTGTAATATCAACATTTGTCCTGATGAAGGAAAATGGCCGTGAAAAGCTTCACCTCTCAGGCAATATGATGAAGGTTGCCATGTTTTTTGGGGTGCTTTATTCTGTTGTCGTCAGTATTATCCTTAAATGGAACCTGTTCTGATATGCTGCCTGACAAACTCTCAGATTACAGGATAATTCTTGCATCGAGGTCACCGCGGCGGCAGCAACTGCTTCGCCAGGCGGGGCTGAAGTTCGATGTCGTTGTCAAAGATTTTGATGAATCATATCCGGTTGGCCTTAACGGTGAAGAAATAGCAAGGTACATAGCTGAACGCAAAGCAGAATCATTCAGGAATGAACTGAATGATAATGAAATACTAATTACAGCAGACACAATTGTCTGGTGCGATGGCAAGGTTCTTGGCAAACCGGCTGACATAAATGAAACAATTTCCATGCTTGGTATCATCTCAGGAAACACACATGAGGTGATAACAGGTGTGTCAATTATTTCTAGAAAGAAGAAAGTGGTATTCTCGGATACGAGCAAAGTTGTCTTTGAGGCGCTCACGGATGAAGAAATAAGATATTATGCAGAAAAATTCAGACCTCTCGATAAGGCCGGCGCCTACGGAATACAGGAATGGATCGGGCTTGTAGCATGCAGCAGGATTGAAGGGTCATATTTCAATGTGGTCGGATTGCCGGTGCAGAAATTGTATAATGAAGTGAAGAAATTTGTAACAGAAGAAAATATTGTTCAATAGTCGTAGAGACAAGCCAGCCTTTCCTCGACGACATCTAATAATTTATGAAAATGAAAAAAAAGATATTCGCCATTTCTATTCTATTCCTTATTATTTTCCCTTCCCGCATCCGTGCAGACGAGGGCATGTGGATACCCATGCTCATCGAGAAATACAATATCAGGCTGATGCAGGAAAAGGGGTTTAAGCTGTCGGCCGAAGATATTTACAGCGTTAACAAAGCCTGCATGAAGGATGCGGTGCTGTTATTCGGCGGCGGCTGCACGGGTGAAATAATTTCGGGACAGGGCCTTCTGATAACCAATCATCATTGCGGAAGAGGAAACATTCAGCAGCTTTCGAGCCTCGAGCACGATTATATTGCAAATGGCTACTGGGCACTGTCGCAGGGAGAGGAATTGCCGTGCCCCGGACTTTCCATAACGATACTTAAAAGAATGGAAGATGTCACGGAAAAAGTGCTGTCAGGGGTGAACGACAATACCCCCGCTGAAGACCGGCAGACAATAATTTCCTCGAATATTGCAAAAGTCCAGTCAGATGCTGTTGCGGGAACCCATTACCGCGCTTCTGTCAGGCCTTTTTTCATGGGCAACCAGTATTTTCTTTTTGTGAATGAAACCTTCCGCGATGTGCGGTTCGTCGGCGCTCCGCCTGCAACAATAGGAAACTTCGGAAGCGAAACCGATAATTGGATATGGCCGAGGCATACAGGAGACTTCTCACTTTTCAGGATCTATGCTGATAAATCCAATAACCCTTCTGATTTTTCAAAAGAAAATGTTCCTTATAAACCTGCTTATTTTTTCCCGATATCCCTGAAGGGTGTAAAGGAGGGGGATTTCACGATGGTGTTTGGCTATCCGGGCTCGACGGTCGAATACGTTCCTTCGTATTACATCGATATGGTAAGCAATTATATCAATCCGAAGATCATCGACATAAGGACCAGGAAGATCGAAATAATGGAAGCAGCCATGAACACCGATCCGCTGATCAGGCTTCAGTATTTTGTTAAGAAATCCGGCATTGCAAACTCCTGGAAGAAATGGCAGGGTGAAATTCTCGGCTTGAAAAAAATGGGGACAATCGGTAAGAAGCAGCAGTACGAGGAAAAGTTTACACAATGGGTGGACAGTGACCAGTCGAGAAGGGAGAAATACGCGAATCTGCTGCCTTTATACAGGGATCTTTATTCAAAGATGAAGACATACAGGCTCGTCAGCGATTATACTTCAGAGGTATTCTCAGGCGCCGAGGTATTCAGGATAGCGAAAAGCATGGGATCACTGGCTGCCCTTTATTCAGAAAATGCTTCATCGGAAGAGATCGGCAAGGCGAAAGACAATCTCGTTGCTTTTGCAAATGGTTTTTTCAAAAACTATAATGCAATCGTTGACAGGAAGCTGTTCGAGGCTGTAATGACGATGTATGGAGAGAATATTGAAACACAATGGCTTGTTCCTGAGTACCTCTCATACAAAAACCGGGTGAAAGGTAATTTTTCAGGTTCAGCTGAAAAGCTCTTTGCCAGGAGTCCCTTCACTGATGAAAATAAGTTTAAGGAATATGTGAAAGGTTTCAATAAGTCAGCTGCATCAAAGTTGAAAAACGACTTATTTTATTCGCTGGCTTCAGCTTCGGAGAATTTTATCAATGAAAAGGTGAGCGGTGAGCTGATGAAAATGAATATTCAGGTGCAGGAGCTCAACAGGCTTTACATGAGGGCACAGATGGAGTTTGAGCCTGAAAAGGCTTTCTATCCCGATGCCAATCTTACACTCAGGGTTGCTTACGGAAATGTAAGCGGCTACAAAGCAAAGGATGCCGTTCTGTATGAAAACAGCACAACCCTGAACGGGATCATGGAAAAAGACAATCCTGAGATCATCGATTATGACGTTCCGGATAAATTAAAAGAGCTCTGGAAAAATAAGGATTATGGCAGATACGCAGAAAATGGGGATGTCCACGTCTGCTTCATTGCAAACAACCATACCACGGGAGGCAATTCTGGCAGCCCTGTTATCAATGCTGAAGGCCAGCTCATCGGAGTGAATTTCGACAGGGCCTGGGAAGGTGTTGCAAGCGATATGCAGTACAACCCCGGGCAAAGCAGGAATATCAGCCTGGATATCAGGTATGCACTGTTCATAATAGACAAATTTGCAGGTGCAGGATATTTATTGGATGAAATGAAATTGATCCAATGAACAATTTCAAGCCTTGTCTCTACAGGTCATTTAAATTAATTGTATAAAAGATCCATTTTAAAAAAATATTAAAATATATTTCGTTAAATATCGCAAATGAAGATTGTTGCAGACGACAAAATTCCTTTTCTGAGGGGAGCGCTTGAACCCTTTGCAGAGGTGATTTATGTTCCGGGGAAGGCTATAACAAAAGAGATCATCAGGGATGCCGATGCACTTCTGATCCGCACAAGGACAAAATGCACACCTGAGCTTTTGCAAGGCTCCGCAGTCAGGTTCATAGGCACTGCGACAATTGGCTTTGATCATCTAAATACTAATTATTGCGAAGAGAACGACATTAAATGGACAAATGCTCCGGGTTGCAATTCATCCTCAGTGCAGCAATACATAACAGCGGCGCTCCTTAAGCTTTCACGTGATCATAATTTCCCTCTGAAGGGAAAGGTTTTGGGGATTGTCGGTGTCGGCAACGTAGGCACCAAAGTAGAGAAAGCAGCGAGAGCCCTCGGAATGGAGGTTATGCTCAACGATCCACCCAGGGAGAGAAAGGAAGGGAAAGGAAATTTTGTGTTGCTCGGAGACATCCTTTACAATGCTGATATAATTACAGTGCACGTGCCGCTGAATTTTGTCGGTGAGGATGCAACCTGGCACATGTTCAACGAGAAGAGCTTCAAAAAGATGAGAAAAGGGACCTGGTTCATCAATGCTGCCAGGGGTGAGGTTGTCGATACTGCTTCAATCAGGAAAGCTATTTCGGGAGATAAGATCAGGGCGGTTCTCGACGTCTGGGAGAATGAACCGGATATCGATAACACTCTGATGCACCAGGCTTTTCTTGCAACACCCCATATAGCTGGTTATTCAACCGATGGAAAAGCGAATGGCACGGCTATGTCCGTCAATGCATTATGCTCCTTCTTCGGCCTCCCCATTGATAGCTGGTATCCTAAAGATGTTCCGCCTCCTCCTGATCCTGTAATTATAATTGACGGAAAGGGAATGGAAGATTATGACATTATCAGGCAGGCTGTCAACCGAACCTACAGCATCGAGCATGATGATATAAGGCTCAGGCTGTCACCAAGGGATTTTGAGAAACAAAGAGGTGATTACCGGCTGCGGAGAGAATTTACCGCATATTCCGTGAAGCTGAAAAATGCGGGAACGGATGTCCGCAAAATACTTCGTGACCTGGGATTCAATCTTGTGTAGCTTAACCAATTTCACAGAAATGAAGAAATTATATTCAAGAAGAGTTTTTACCGGCAGCATTCTTCTTGCAGGCGCAGGAACCACTCTGATGCCTCTTGCAGCCGTTAAGAAGACTAACCCTCCGGCACGTTATTCCAACGACCCGCTTAAGCTGAGCCTTAATGCTTATTCGTTTAATGGTCCTCTGACCAAAGGTGAAATGTCCCTGGATGATCTTCTCGATTATTGTTCGGCAACAGGTTTCGATGCTGTGGATGTAACCGGTTATTATTTCCCGGGTTATCCTGAAGTGCCGTCTGATGAAATCATTTATCATGTCAAACGGAAAGCTTTCAGGCTCGGACTTGGAATATCGGGAACAGGTGTAAGAAATGATTTCACATGGCCCGATCCGTCGAAGAGGGCAAAGGAAAAACAGCTTGTAAAGGACTGGATCGTTGTGGCGGAGAAGCTCGGCGCGCCACTGCTGAGGATCTTTGCAGGCAACCAGCTTTCCGACAATATTGCCTGGGATGAAAAGGCAAAATGGATAGCAGACGATATCAGGGAATGCGCTGAATTCGGAAAAGCACACGGTGTAATGATGGCTCTTCAGAATCATTTTGATTTCCTGAAAACACCCGGGCAGGTGGAAAAGCTCCTCGAGATGACTGCATCAGAATGGACGGGGCTTCTCCTCGACATAGGCAGCTACCGCTCTGCCGATCCTTACAGTGATGTGGCACAAACTGCCGCTCATGCAATATCGTGGCAGCTTAAAGAGAAAGTTTACCTGAATGAAAAACAGGTTGACACCGATTACTCAAAAATTTTAGGTATCGTCAGGCAGTGTGGTTACAGGGGATACCTGCCCTTGGAAACGCTCGGAGAAGGTGATCCGAAAACAAAAGTGAAGCTCCTGCTGGAAAAGGTCCGGAATGCACTTGAAATCACACAACCCAAACAATAATAAATAAAACATAAAACGATGTCCACTAAGTATGACAGAAGAAATTTCGTAAAGCTGGCTTCAGGAAACATACCGGAGAAGCAACAAGCTGTTACGAAATCAGACCAGGGCAGCCAGAAGAATATCAGGCTTGGCTTCATCGGAATAGGAGGAAGGGGCTCATATCACCTGAATTGTGCCCTTGGTATAGAGGGAGTTGAAGTGCCTGCTATATGCGAGCTTAAGCCGGTAAGGCTTTACCAGGCAAAAAGATGGATCGAAGAAGCAGGGCTTCCTTCTCCAACAATGTATGACCGTGGCCCGCAGGATTATCTGCGCATGATCGAAACAGAAAACCTCGACGCTGTTATCTGCTGCACCCCGTGGGAATACCATGCATCGGTATGTATTGCAGCAATGAAGAACAGCAAGCATGCTGTGTCTGAAGTGCCACTATGCATTACTCTCGATGAAGCCTGGGAAATTGTCGAAACCCACGAGAAAACAGGTAAATGGGCCACAATCGGCCTCGAGGGCCTCGGTGACATGACTTTGCTGAACATGATCAGGAAAGGCCTGTTCGGTCAGATCGTTCACGCACAGACAGGTTATATTCACGACCTCAGGATGGTCAAGTTCACGCCAAACGAGGAACCATGGAGGCTTCAGCACTCAATAGAGAGGAATGGCAACCTCTATCCCGATCATCCCATGGCCAGGATGCTCCCTGTACTGGATGTGAACCATGGCGACAGGTTCGAGTACATTCAGTCGATGAGTACAAACTCGGTGATGCTGAGAAACTATGCGGAACTGAATTATGGCAAAAAATCGCCTTATTCGGGTACAAAGTATTCCCTTGGAGATTACAATGCATCGCTCGTGAGGACTGTAAACGGAAAGATCATGACCATTATTCACGATACCAGCACACCTCATCCCAGGGAAAACTTCAGGATGCAGGGAACTAAAGGCATTTATTATTCTGAGGACAGGAGAATTTATCTCGAGGGCATAAGCCCGCAGGAGCACACATGGGAACCGGCTGAGAAATATTTCAAGCAATATGCGGTTCCGCGGCCGGTAGTGCCTCCCCGGAAAGGTGGAAAGATAGAAGGCCATGGCGGAGGAGCCTCAGAAACACCGTATACCTGGCACAGGCTGATCCTTGCCTTAAGGGAAAACAGGCTGCCTGACTGGGATGTATACGATTCAGTCACGAGCGGAGCGATTGTCCCGCTTTCATGTGAATCTGTTGCAAATAAATCGAAGGCTGTCGACTTTCCTGATTTTACAAAAGGGAAATGGAAAGAAAGACCCATAATTATGCCGATTTCCTAGTGTGAATTAATTAACAGTAAAATCATGAAAAAAATCAATTATACAAGAAGAAAATTCGTTCAGCTTTCAACTGCTGCAGCAGGTGGCGCTGCAATGATGCCGGGTATGGTCCTTCCACGAGGACTCTCAAAGGACCAGTCAGACATCAGGACCCTTAGACTGGGGTTTGTCGGAATTGGAGGCAGGGGAACATACCACCTGAACTGCGCCCTCGGAATGGAAGGGATAGAAGTCCCTGCAATTTGCGAGATCAAACCTGACCGGTTGAAGAAAGCAAAAGAAAGGATCGAAGCAGCCGGTCTGCCGGCTCCGAAGCTTTATGGTAAAAATGTAACCGATTTCAAAAGGATGTGCGACAACGAGCAGCTCGATGCAGTTATCTGCTGCACCTCGTGGGAATGGCATACTCCTGTTGCTCTTGCTTCTATGAACACCGGCAAGCACTGTGTATCGGAAGTTCCAATGGTGCTTACACTGGATGAAGCCTGGCAGATAGTCGAGACATACGAAAAAACAGGAAAATGGGCGACCATAGGACTGGAAGGCTTCGGTCAGCTTGCAGTACTTAATATGATCCGCAAAGGAATGCTCGGTGACATCGTGCATGCTGAAACCGGGTACATTCACGATCTTCGTTTGGTGAAATTCTCTCCGGATGAAGAGCCCTGGAGGCTTCAGCATTCAATCAACCGCAACGGAAACCTCTATCCCGATCACCCTATGAACAAGATGCTGCCTGCACTCGATATCAACCATGGTGACAGGATAGAATATCTTGTTTCCATGAGCTCATTCGGCGGAATGCTTAATGATTACGCTGCAGTTTATTATAAGAACAAAAATCATCCTCTGACAAAGAAGGAAATCAAGCTTGGTAATTATAATGCTTCACTCATAAAAACAGTGAACGGCAAGATGCTCACTCTTATACACGATACCAGCACACCGCATCCTCGTGAGCATTACAGGATACAGGGGACGAAAGGTGTTTTTCTGGGGGATTCATATTCGAAAAAAATATACATTGAGGGTATAAGCCCTGTCGAGCACCAGTGGGAAAATGCCGATAAATACCTGAAGGAAAATGAGCATCCGGTTATTTTGAGCTACAAGCCCGCACCCCGCAGGGGCGGCAAGATAGAAGGTCACGGAGGAGGCGGAACTGAGACGCCGCTCATCTGGCACAGGCTTGCGACAGCATTGAGGGAGAACAAGCTTCCAGACTGGGATGTCTATGATTCGGTGACAAGCGGCGCCATATCGCCAATCACTGAAGCTTCAGTGGCAGAAAGAGGGAAACCTGTTGACTTTCCTGATTTCACAAAAGGAAAGTGGAAAACGAGGCCGCAGATTAATCTGGATTAGGCCTGAACTCCTTTGTGCCCTTCGTGCAGACATTCGTGCCCTTCGTGGTTAACTTTTTTTAACCACAAAGGACACAAAGTACTCTCAAAGGGACACTAAGGAAAAGTAGAAAGAAAAGGGAAATTCTGATTATATACATTAACATGAAAATAAGGCTATTAATTGCTGTATTATTTGTTTTTGCAAATATTCTTTCAGCCCAGAATGGCGAAAGAACGGTTAAAAAAACCACTGATTTCACTGTAACAGGTTCAGGTTCGGCCAAAGACTGGAATACCGCGGAATGGATCATTTTGCCTCTGCGCTCCGGAACTGGCAAGGATCTTACCACAAAGATGAAGACACTGTATTCAGATAAAGGAATATATTTTCTTTTTGACTGCCTGGATAAAAAGCTGACATCGAAGATGAATGCTGATTTCCTGGATCTCTGGACGGAAGATGTCGTGGAAGTGTTCATCTGGCCGGAAGAAAGCTCGCCTGTTTATTTCGAATACGAGATTTCACCGCTCGGATTTGAATTGCCGCTGCTTATCTCGAACGACCAGGGTGAATTGCTCAGATGGATGCCTTTTCATTATGAAGAGAACAGGAAAGTGCTTCATGCAACAGCAGTGAGGGGAGGGGAGAAGAAAAGCATGGCGCCGGTGAAAGCATGGACAGCCGAGTTCTTTTTTCCATGGAAGGTAATGAGGCCCCTGAACAACAATGTCCCGAAATCAGGCACCAGGTGGAGAGCCAACATGTACAGGGTCGACTATGATGACAATAACAGGAACAGCTGGACATGGCAGCCTGTCACGAAAAATTTCCACGATTACGAGAGGTTCGGAACTTTGATTTTTGAATGATATTCCCTGACCTGGAATACGAAAGCCTGTAACCGTGTTTCTAGTGAAACATTATCCTGCCCGTCATAAGCAATGTTTATGAAAGGGATGTTGGAATGGTTTTTCCTGAACATATCGCTCACTGAAGCAATCAATGTTCCCGGCATGCAGGTGAAAGGCAGTATAGCAGCTATCCCCGCCACGCCTCTTCCATAAAGGGCAGCCGATGTGCCAAGCGCAATCGGAGGATCACCGTCATAATACTGGTCGATGTAGTTATTGCAAAGGCTGAGCATGTCGTGCAATGACACATCTTTTTCATGATCCGTGAATTCCTTAATGCCTCTCAGCAGCGATTTTGCTATAAGCTCCTGTCCAAAGCCTTGTATTTTGGATTTGATTATTCCTTTTGTATCGTTTTTCCAGCGGCTGTCGCGCGTAAAACGATGAGTGGAATACACTATCCATTCGGCAATAGGTGCAACCACCACTTCAACCCCGAGGTTCTCGAGCCTGTCGGCCAGTCCCCCGTTACATGGTGAATTATCACGCATGAATATCTCGCCGATTATTGCAACCACTGGCTTCCGTGTTGTCTTATCAACGCCGATGTCAAGAAAATCACGGGTTATTCCTGTCAGCACTTTGTGCAGGCCGCCTGAACCGTTCTCGATGCATTTTTCAAGGCTGCGCAACGATTGCTGATAAACCCTGTCTGTTTCACCTTTATTGATTTCGTACGGCCTTGTCTCCCTGTATATCTTCCTCAGGAAATCGCTTGCAACAAATCCCCTCCAGGCATTTATCCTGAACTTCTGGCTTTTATCTCCGGCGACATCTGCATAGGATGTGTCGTTCGAAGGAGTAAGGAGCTCTGCTTCATTGAACCCAAGCCTGTCGAAGAGGATCCTGTGAAAATGATTGTACTGTCCGAACCGGCACGGGCCATTATGATCGGGCATGAAGAAGATCATTTTTGATGGGTCTGCGCCCGGTTCACTGAGTTTTTTGACAAAGCTGCCTGTCGTGCAGATCATCGGGAAGCACTCTTTCGATGAAGTATATTTTCTTCCTGTCTCAAGGTCTTCTGATGTCTGTCTGGGGAGAACTTCCGACTTTATTCCGCAGCTCCTGGCAGCCGCCGAGATCAGATATGCGGCATCATTCATGTAAGGGAAATAAAGGACCCTGCCATTGGTAGGCGTGCCGGTAGCTTTCCTCGGCCTGAATATCTTGATATCTTTCCTTTCATTCTTCTCGGATCCTTTGAGGCTGTCGAGGAATGCCTCTATTCTAGTAACCATGCCTGCGTCTGCGGAATGCTCGTCCACTTCGAGGTGAAGGAACGGCTTGCCTTTCATCTCCTCGGTAACATAATGCCATATGAACGAATCCGGCCCGCAACGAAAATTGCTGAGATAAACAGCCCAAAGACCAGGTGTCTTTGCTACAAGCTGCGTTGCTGCAATTATTTTCTGGCCGTTCGGCCAGTACATGTTCCTGTAGTTTTCAAAGATATTGTATCCGCTCAGATCCAGCATGTCCACAGGTATCGGCATCACATTCTGGTTGATCAGCTTTTCAACCAGCCCGAGATTGAGGTGAGGATCAGTTGTATTGTATGGTCTGCCGAGCAGCACGGCGGGACGGCAATCAGGCGGAATGTTCCTGAGCGCTTCATCTCCGACTTTTACAAGCTCTTTTTCAAAGGCTGTTTGCACATCGTCAGCCTTGTAAACTGCTTTCCTGATCTTTTCACTCTCGATGCCGAATTTTGTACCGAAGTATTCTGTAAGCTCCGGAATAAGGGCTCTTTCGAAAAATCTGAAATGAAGAGTTGGTATCAGCAGCCTGGATTCATCGATGCGGCCTTTAAGAGCTGCCCTGACCATGAAAGGATATGTCTGAACCCATGGGCAATTGCAGTTGAATGTCGGATTTCCTTTTTTCTCCTTTGCATTGACAATGAAGGGGGTGAAGATATAATCCGTGTTTTTTTCAATAAGGTCAATCACATGCCCGTGCATGAGCTCAACCGGAAGGCATGTTTCCGTGGTTATCGTCTCAATTGATTTGGTCACAAGATGTTTATCCGACTCATTTGACAATACAACACTGAATCCAAGCTCTTCAAAGAAAGTTCTCCAGAAAGGGAATTGCTGGTAGAAGACCATGAGCGCCCTGGGAATTCCTATGGTGGTAGTCCGCTGAGGCTGTTTCACGGTATATCCATCGAGCATTATTTCGAGTCTCTTTTTGAAGAGGTCGGGGATGTCTGTTCTTGTCTTTTTCCGGTCATCTGTTTCCCACTTTTCGCATCTGCCGCCATAAAAAAGCGGCTTATCGAAACCTTCAATCCTTACTTTTCTTATTTCGCAATGGTTTGTACATGCCGGGCACACAAAACGGCTCAGGTCATAATTTGCATTGCGGACACCAAACCCCCGGAATCTTGTCTTTTGTCCGGGAGCCATCGCCTTTTCGGCAAGGATCGCAGCTCCTATAGCTCCCGTGACATCGAAATGAGGAGGAATGGTTATTTTTTTGCCTGTGACGTGTTCGAATGCAGCCACCACAGCTTTGTTGTTGGTTACTCCTCCCTGGAAGAAGATCTTATTCCCGACTTTCCTGTCACCCACAACTTTCTGCAGGTAGTTATATACTATCGAATAGGCCAGGCCCCCGATAAGGTTATCATTTTTAACACCTTTTTGCATGAATGAATTCAGGTCAGATTCCATGAACACGGTGCACCTGTCTCCAAGCCTTACCGGGCCTTCTGCTCCAAGCGCAATTTTCCCGAACTCATCTATGATGCTGATATTCAGCTTTTCTGCCTGTTCTTCCAGGAAGGAGCCGGTGCCTGCAGCGCAGACCTTGTTCATCTCAAAATCGACCACCACGCCGTTTTCAATGCTGATGTATTTTGAATCCTGGCCACCGATCTCGAATATGGTATCCACAGTGGGATCATAATCGATTGCAGCAGTGGCCTGGGCTGTTATTTCATTCCGGATCGTGTCAGCTCCGATAAAATCGCCCGTTAGATAACGACCCGATCCTGTCGTTCCTGCACCCACCACTTCAATGTGGTCCCCTGCTTCATCATAAATCTCAGTCATTCCTCGGCGTATTGCCTCCAGTGGTTTGCCTGCAGTAGGCAGGTATCTCCTGGCAACCACCCTGTGCTGCCTGTCGATAAGAACCACATTGGTGCTCAATGAACCGACGTCAATGCCGAGAAATACTTCCGTTTTTTTCTGGCCATTTTTCCTGAAAGTGACATCCTTCAGATAAGCGGCATCTGATTCCTTCAATTGGGGAAGTGATGTATAGATTGCTGAATTCTTCTGAAGGTATTCTTCGAGCCTGCCGAGGCCTTGAAATTTTTCAAACTTCATGCTGTTTGCCCTTGCATACATCACGGCTCCGATTGCACCCATCGACGCATGGTGTTCAGGTATGATCAGCTCCTCTGAGGTCAGGTTCAGCACTTCACGGAATGCCCTTACCATTCCTGCATTTGCGGCTACACCCCCGGAGAACACGACAGGTTTCTTTATTTCCTTGCTCCTTGCGAGGTTGCTCCTGTAATTTCTTGCCAGGGCAAAGCACAATCCTGCAACTATATCATGCAGAGGCGTGGCTATCTGCTGGTGGTGTATCATATCGCTTTTGGCGAAAACACTGCACCGTCCTGCAATCCTCGGTGGATCCTTTGACAGCAACGCCATTTCCCCGAATTCTTTTTCTATGCGGACACCTATTCTTCTGGCTTGCTGATCCAGGAATGATCCTGTTCCTGCAGCACAGATGCTGTTCATTTCAAAATCCACCAGCCGGGGCTCACCTGACGTATGGTCTTTTTCAAGAAGAATCAGTTTTGAATCTTCACCGCCTATCTCTATCACGCTCCTGGCCTGGGGATATAACCTGCTGACTGAAGTGGATTGTGATATTATCTCATTCACCAGTATGCCGCCGATGAGCTCAGTTGCCAGTTTACCACCGCTTCCGGTAACAGCAATACCGTCGAGATCTGATTCACTGTATCTATCAAATATATCCTTCAGCCTTTGATCCAGGATCTCCAAAGGTTTCCCGTGAACATAATCGTAATGATCTTCAATGATGTTGCTTTCCTGATCAAGAATGACAGTGTTGAGGGAAACGGATCCAAGATCGAGACCGACGAAAAAATGCTGTTCCTGCTTCATTAAAGAGGCGTTTTAAGGATTTAATGTGCCAGACGTCACATTAAATATATAAATTTATTTGCCTCAGTTTAAAATTTTATGATATATTTTAGACAATACAGATGAAGATCTGAATTTATTGAATTACGTAATAAATTACGTAATTTATTACGTAATTCTTTTGTTACTGTGCAGCCATTGCATTCAACGGCTCTACTACTATGATCCTGCGATTTGTTCCGCGCGTTGCATGCAACGCCGGAACGTTGTCAAATAAGTTTTCTTATTACTCTCGCTATACCCATTCCTCCCGGAGGATCTCCCCGTTTATTCCGACTATTATTTTTTTCACCGGTACTTTTCTCGATGACATGGAAAGAGCGGCTTTCACCATCTGGAGCAGCCCGCCGCAGCATGGCACCTCCATCATCATTACTGTTATGGTGTTTATCCTTGCATTGTCGATAACTGATGTGATCTTCTCGACATATATGTCGCTTCCATGGTCGAGTTTCGGGCATGCTATGGCAAGAGATCTGCCTTTGAGATGCTTTTTATGAAAGTTGCCCAGTGAAAATGCAACGCAATCTGCAGCCAGGAGAAGGTCCGAATCCCTGAAGTATTGGGCCATGGGGTTGATAAGGTGCATCTGCACCGGCCATTGCCTGAGCTCTGATGGCTGATCGGCCGTGATCACCTCTGCAGATTCAGTTTTTCTTTCGATAACTCTTTCCCTCGAACCAGGGCATCCTCCTCCGGCATGGGCATGAACATGAGGCTCAGGTTTATTGCCATGATTGTGCACTTCCGTGATGACCTCTTCGAGACTGAATTTAAGTTCATTCCGGTGAAGTTTGAGATATCCGACACCTTCCTGGAGGAAACCTGTTTCACCATGGTCTTTCAGGTGCTTCAGGTGTGCAATTACAGTATTCTTCCCTTTATCCTTCATCTCCTCCATCACCTTCGTTTCATTATAAGGTTCAGCTTCCCTGGTCTCTATTGTTATTGCACCGGTCGGGCAGTGGCCTATACATGCTCCCAGTCCGTCGCACATCAGCTCGCTCACAAGCCTGACCTTGCCGTCGATTACCTGCAGAGCTCCTTCATGACAGTTGGGAACACATTCCCCGCAGCCGTTGCATAATTCATCGTCGATTTTTAAAATGTCTCTTTTCATTTTTCGTCTTATTTACGATGCAAACATAGGGATGCGTCACAATGTAAATTGTAACATATGTTACAAAATGGAAAAATTTCAGGAATCCACTAACCCTTTCCCTTAAAAACATAAGGGAATGGGTGTAGAAGGAGATTAGTGTTTAAGGGGAGGGCCAGGGAAGGGTTCAGAAAACCAAATTTTGGGAATTCGCCATCTCCGTCAGCGCCACATATATCATCTTGGCCACGTCTTCCATAATGTCGATTGTGACTGCATCCGGATCATCACCGGGAAGATGATAAAAGACTTTTTTGACAGCTTCAGTCGTGAATACAGCCATGGTCCTGTAACCGGCCATGCTGAACACGACCCCGTCGCTCCTGGGCCTGCCGTAATATTCGCCCGGCACAGGGGCCAGGGCAGCCATCTTCCTGTGGATATATTTTGCATTCGCCTGCTCAAAGTAGTTGTTCAGAGCTTTATAGGGAGCTCCGCCGGATATGCCGAGCCCGGTTCCGTTTCCAACCATGTCGAGGTTGATGTAGACCAATGTTTTTTCCTTCGGGAAAACAGGCTTGTCTACATAAAGCTTGCTCCCGAGAAGGCCGTTTTCCTCTCCTCCGATGCCGATAAACAGGATGCTTCTCTTCAGGGTGTTCTTAGATTGTGCCATGGCTTTCGCAGCTGCCATAATATCGATAATCCCGCTTGCATTATCGAGAGCGCCATTCACGACCTTTCCCGAATTTCCGACTGCATCCAGGTGGCCGCCGATGATAATAACTTCATTTTTCAGAACAGGATCAGTTCCTTCGATCATTCCAATCACGTTGCAGCCTTTGCCTTCAGGATGTCTTGAAGTGTTTGCCCTGATCGTCATAGTCTTCGCAGTGCTGAATGAAGCAGGCTTCATCGTTTTGACCATCTTTGCGACAAGCTCCGTGTTGGTCATTTTCTGTCCCGCAAATATGTCGTTCAGCACTTCCGGACCGATTCCGCAGACGATTATAGAAGGATCATATGTGATATTGGGATTTGCGCCGATGCCGTCTATATAAAGGAACCCGGCTGCGCCATGCCTCACAGCGTTCTCAAGCTTATACTGGTGATAACAGTATCCAACCCATTTCTTATATTCCGGATTCCTGGGATCAGTGTATGGAACATCCCTGTTCATCAGGACTATCTTTCCTTTCACATCGATTCCCTTGTAATCATCATAGTTAAGTTCGGGAGCTGTAACGCCGAATCCGACAAATACGACCTCCGCTGTTATTTCACCATTCCCGGAGTTCATGCCCGGATAATACTCATCAGGGTATGTGTAATGTTTTCTGATCACTGAGCCATCGGGTTGTTTCAGGTTAAGTGAAAGGCTTCCCGGATCGTTCAGAACAGTATAGGGCATATCGAACCATTGAAAATATGTTCCATTATCGCCGGCAGGCTTGATACCCCACCTGCTGAATTCTGATGCCATCCATTCTGCACTCTTGATAAATTCCGGTGTCCCGGTTAGCCTTCCGTTCATTCCGGGCGAGCACAGTTTCTGCATCCATGCCATCATTTCCTCGCTGTTGATGGTATGAAACTGCCTGAGGAGCTCTGTTTCGTAAGTGTCCTGTGAAAAGGTAACGCTGCCTGATATAAAAGCCAGGATAATAATAAGAAGCTGGAATTTTCTCATGAAAGTTGCGGTTAGTTGCAGCAAATGTAAATCAAAATGATTATTATTTTTACATAAAAAACATGGATTACAATCTTTTATCCCGTTCGCCCCTGTTCAGGGGAATGACACCTGCGGAAATTGAAAAGTCACTGTATGGCGTTCCCCGACAGAGCAGGAAATTCAGGGATGGGACATTGGTTTTCCAAACCGGTGAACCGGTCGGCTCGCTGGCTATTGTTTTAAGCGGAACAGTTAAAGGGGAGATGACCGATTATACCGGCAGGGTGATAAAGATTGAGGATATCCCCGCCCCGGGTGCAATAGCCCCTGCATTTATATTCGGAAGGAATAACCGGTTTCCCGTCAATGTCGTTTCCGTTACAGCCATTGAACTGATGACCATAGAGAAACAGGCTTTCCTTGCTTACCTGAGGGACAATGACAGGATACTGGTGAACTTCCTTGACATGATCTCCAACAGGTCACAGTTTCTTTCTGAAAAGATAAAATTCCTCAATTTCAAGACAATCAAGGGCAAGCTGGCGCAATATATTCTTGATCTTCCGGAAATGGGAAAAAATGAAGTCAGGCTTGACCGGACCCAGAACGATCTTGCAGATTACTTCGGTGTTGCCAGGCCTTCTGTGGGAAGAGCGCTGGGCGATATGGAAGAAATGGGGCTTATCGGAACCAGCGGAAAGTCAATAACAATTTATGATAAGGAGGGGCTTGCCGGACTCACAACCGAATAGTTCAGAGGCAGTGTGATTATAAAACAGGTGCCTTCATTCACCTTGCTTTCAACGGTAATCTGACCGTTATTCAGCCTGACAAGCTCATTGCATAGTTTCAAACCGATCCCTGTGCCCTTCTCATTTTCCGTGCCCGGGCTGCTTTCAATTTCTTCAGAGCTGAAGATGCGCTTCTGCTTTTCTTCAGTCATCCCTACGCCATTGTCGCATATCTTCAGCATAATACCTTCACCCGTGTTTTTCCTGTCCTTCAGGAAAATGCTTATCCTGCCTTTCCGCGGAGTATACTTGACTGCGTTTGAAAAAAGATTGCGGATAATAATGTCCAGGAGATCCTTGTCACAATAAGCAATAGAGCTTCCCACCTGGGTGAACCCGACTGATATTTCTTTCTTGTCTGCCGATTCCTTGAAAATGCTCAGATTGGTAAGGATAATATCGGCAAGATCATGGTTGCCAGGTGAATATTTTATTTTTTCTTCCTGCCCCCGTCCCCATACAAGCATGTTTTCGAGCAATCCTATGACTCTTTGAGCATAGTTGATGCTCGAATTAGCAAACATGTCGTATTTCTCCTTGTATTCCTTTTCTTTCAGAAGATTGAGCATGTAAAGTATGTTTACGACAGGGCTCCGCAGATCGTGGGCGATTACGGAAAACATACGGTTTTTAAGTTGTATAGTATCCGAAAGCTCCTTGTTCTGCGTTGCGATCATTTTGTTCTGCTCTTCAATCTCCTCATTTCTTCTCTGAAGCTCACCCGTGCGCTGCTTTACCAGCTCTTCAAGGTTATTGTTCATATATTCCATTTTCCTTTGAAGCTTCTCCTTCTCACGGAATGCATTTATCCATTTATAAAGAAGGAAGATGGCCTGGAGAAACATGAAAACGACTAGCAGGTAAGACATGATATATCCTGAACTGCTCCCTGCTATGCCGAGCGAAACCATTATATCATTAATGCCCCCGGCTATGATGAGCACGAAGGCAAGTGTGTAAACAGTGTCTTCTGATTTCTTTTTCCTGGCGTTACTGAATCCGCTTACAAGGAGATACAACATGACTGTCAGGAGAGCAGGATATAATAGAAATACCAGGTAACTGAAAAGCTTAGCCTCAGAGAATAACACAAAGATGCCTGCCGGTATAAAAATCAATGTCATCACCCATGCCGTGGCCCTGGCTGACTTCGAAGGGTAAATGTGCCTTGCGAACCACCATGCGGAAACTGTTATGATGAAGAGATCGAGGTATTCAAGCCTGATTATCCATTGCCATGGCAGGTTGAAAAGATTATTTATTAGGTAGTGGGCGGTGAAGAATGGTCGTAATGCCAGTCCCATGCACAATATGCTGAAAAAAAGCATTGTCTTTTCCCGGGGAGCAAGGATGAAAAACACCAGGAAGAATAATGAAAAGCCTGCAAGGATGCTGAAGACGCCCCACTCTGCAGCCCAGGAATTAGCCATTTTCTTCTGTACCTCTGCAAATGTCCCCAGTCTTGCCGGTAACCAGAATCCACCCTTGCGATGATGATAGTTGGCCACATTGATCATGATATCAATGGTATCGCTTTCAGGCATTACCCTTGCAAAGAGCCCGAGGTATTCAGGGGTGGTCTCTTCTTCGGATCTGCCCGGGACGCCATTGCCCCCGAGATATTTGCCGTTTATGTAAATATCGAATGAGGAGTCGAAAACAGGAAGGTCTACAGCCAGTGCGTTCCTATAACCCGGCGGAAGCAAAACTCTGAGCCTGTAAGTGCCATAGCCTTCATTTTCTATACCTGGGATACTGTATCCCGACCAGTAGGAGGGAACTTTTCCGTAAAATGATTTCCTGTGAGCTCCATGCTCAACATCATGAGGATGAAGCATCTCTTTCCAGTAGAATTCCCATTCCCCGTTCAACCTGACAATGAAATGATCGTTATTCCTGATTTCACGAAGGTCGGCTATCCCCCTGTGTGCAACAGGATCGTCAGAAAGCTGAAATAAATTGAGCTTTGCGAGTAATATCAGAAGCATCAGGAAAACCTGCATCTTAAGGTCTTCCTGCTATTGTTTCAATCCCCTGTTGATCAGCAGTGCATCGATACCGGGTTCCCTGCCCCTGAAAGCAAGATACATTTCCCGGGGATCCCTGGATCCGCCTCTTGCCAGTATTTCCTTCTCGAATTTCCCGGCTACCTGCCTGTTGAAGATATCTCCTGTTTCCTTGAAAGCCTGGAATGCATCTGCATCAAGCACTTCACACCATATATATCCATAATAACCGGCAGAATACCCCGAATATCCGCTTGACCAGATATGATTGAAATATGTCGACCTGTATCGAGGCTTGATTTCCGGTATCAGGTTATACTTTGCCATAGCCTTGTCTTCGAAATCCCTGACATTGATGGCTGTTGTATCCTTTAATGAACTGTACTCCATATCGAGCAACGATGCTGCCAGGTACTCGGTTGTCTGGAAGCCGGTATTGAATTTAGATGAGTTCACAAGCTTTGTCACCAGCTCTGATGGTGGAAGCTCACCTGTCTGGTAATGCTTCGCATAAACTTTGAGCACCTCCGGCTCGAGAACCCAGTGCTCCATTATCTGGGATGGCAGCTCGACAAAATCCCGTGGGTTCGAACCGGCAGGATATACTTTGTTTGAGAGTAAATTATTGAGGGCATGACCGAATTCATGGAAAAGTGTGCTGGCTTCATCCGGTGTGAGCAGCGAGGGTTTATCAGCTGTCGGGGCAGTAGAATTTGTAACAATTGTTACAATCGGATGGATCATTTTTCCTTTCAGGTCAATGCGCTGCGACCTGAACGTCCCGCACCAGGCTCCTCCGCGCTTCGACTGGCGCGGATAATTGTCGATCATCAGTATGCCGACGTGCTCCCCTTCGCGGGTAACTTCGAAAGTGTTTACATCAGCATGATATTTGGGGATGTCGTTCCTTCTGGTGAATTCAAGGCCATAAAGCCTGTTGGCTACATAGAACATCCCTTCCATCACATTGTCTATTTTGAAGTAGGGCCTTGTGGCTTCATCGTCAAGATCATATTTTTCCTTTCTGATCTTTTCGGTATAGTACCACCAGTCCCATGGCTCGAGCCTGAACTTTCCGCCTTCTCTTTTTATCAGTTCCTGCTGTGCGGCAGCTTCATTTTTTGCAAACGGAAGAGCAGCATCCCAGATCTGCCCGAGGAAACTGAAAACTTTTTCAGGCGTCTTGGCCATTGTTTCTTCGAGTACGAAATCTGCATGGGTCCTGTAACCCAGTAGCTGTGCACGTTCGGTCCTGAGCTTCGCCATCCTGGCAATTATCGCCTTATTGTCACGTTCATTGTCGTTGTCACCTTTCATGAAGTAAGCAGTGAAAAGCTTTTGTCTCAGCTCTCTCTTATCTGAATACTGCAGGAAAGGTGTCATGCTGGGTACCTGCAGGGTGAAAACCCATTTGCCTCCCATTTCGAGATTTTTTGCCATTGCTGCAGCCTGGTCGCGGACATTCTGAGGGAGGCCGGAAAGATCTTCTTCCCTGTCTATCACCAGCTTGAAAGCGTTTGTCTCGGCAAGCAGGTTCTGACCAAACTTCACCGAAAGCATTGAAAGCTCCCCGTTGATTTTTCTCAGCTTGTTCTTGTTTTCCGGTGAAAGTGCTGCGCCGCTCCGTATGAATCCCTTGTATGTATCATCGAGTATTTTCTTCTCTTCCGATGTGAGATTGAATTTATCCCTGTTCTCATAAACAGATTTCACACGCCTGAAAAGAGTGTCGTTCATGTTTATGTCATCCCTGTGCTTTGACTGGATCGGTGAAAGCTCCCTGCTGATTGCCTGGATGGAGTCATTGGTGTTTGCAGAGTTGAGCGCACCGAATACGCTGCCTGCTTTCTGCAGTAAATCCCCACTATATATCAGGGGTTTAATGGTGTTTTCAAAAGTGGGCTCATCGGAATTCGTGATTATTGCACGGATCTCTTTTTTCTGCTCTTCCATGCCCCTGAGGAAAGCAGGCATATAATGCTTATTCTTTATTTTTTCGAATGGGGGTACTTCGAAAGGAGTATCGTATTTGCTGAAAAAAGGATTGTCGCTTTTTTCCTGCTTTTTGCAGGAGCTCACAGCCATGGTGATAATGATTAAGGTGAAGAGGGCTTTTTTCATTACGTCAGGGTTAATTGAGTTTAAGGAAGCAAAATACAAAAAAGTTACACAGAGTCGCACCAGTGAACAAAGATTTGCCCATTTGGGGAGGTTGGGAGGGGCAAATCTCAAATCAGAAAGGCATCCTGGCGGATGCCTCTGAATCTGAAAACCTAAACCTGATCGTTCGAAATGCGCCGGGTTGGCGACTTGGTGGTATTTTGTTGAATAGCTTTTGATATATAGACGGCGATGATTTCAAAATGCTGCAGGAAAAAACAAAAAAATTGTCTCCCGTCTTTCCTATTTAAGCCTGAATACAGCTGAATCGACAGTGTATGAAGTAAATACTCCGAGACCGCCATGTACATTTGAATAAGCCGGCGTTGGCTCTGAGAAAGGACCCATTCTTCTGTGATAGTCGTTCAAAGACTTTAGATACAGATAATTCGATTTTTCCAGCATGTAAATGTAAATCACAACATTGCAGCTGTCAAAATCCATAAAATAGTTAATTCCTGTATCTGTATCCCTGATAAATTTTTTACCATCAAGGTTCTTGTCTGAAACCAGGTTATCCTCGATAAGCAGCGGAAGTGGACTGTAATTCGGAAAATAGTGCCTGCTGAAGCCCCTTCCCTCGGCCCTGAGCATGTAATAATTTTCCTCCCCGGGGATGTCCTGTACAGATATCCTGATATCCATACGCCTTTTGAAAGGATCCCAGCTGTTATTTTGTGGTACCGAGAAGGTATCAGCTTCGATTGTAACCGATTGTTTTTTTGGAATGACACAGGTTGACTCTGCTGTCATTCCAAGATCACTTTGAATCCTGATATGGTAAGTCCCTCCGTATTCAACCGGCATTTTTCTATGGTCAAATTTTAATCCGTATTCGAAAGTGTCAAGGGGTATTTCTTCTTTCCCGTCAGAAATAGAACCACTCAGGTTTCCAACCGGCAGATCGGTCTGAGTATCTCCATAAACGGGCCAGTTGGAACTGATTTTAATGTAAGTGACAGTATCTGAAGGGGTCATGAAACAACCAAGAACGAGCTTTTGCCGGAATTCAGGCAGATCAACGTTATTTGCTACTTTTTCACAACCCGTGGCGAGCACAAGCAAGGAAACCAAAAGAAGATATTGCTTTGTGTTTTGCATATCAGAACCTGAATGAATAAGTGACTGACGGTATCACCGGGAAGAGGCTGACCTGCTTGAGCTGGCTGATTTTTTCCGTTCCCTTGCCGATATACTTTTCATCATTATAATAGTAAAATGGATTCCTCCGATTGTATGCATTATAAACTGAGATCTCCCATATCCTTTCGCCCCATTTTTTATTTTTATGAAATTGAATTCCTATGTCCAGCCTGTGGTAAGGCTTCATCCTGAAGTTATTTTTCTGCGAAAAATCATTTATGATGGTCTGCTCATAGAACGGTATCTTTTCCAGTATGTTTGCTCCAGGGTCAAATTCCGGAGCAATATATTCCGATAATGGAAGGCTTATTGCATTCCCTGTGCCATACACCCAGGTACCGGACAGGAATACTTTATTATTTAACCTGTACATTCCCACGAGTGACAGATCATGCCTGCGATCATATCGTGCCCAGAATTTTTTTCCGAAATTCAGTGAATCGAACTGCATCTGCGTCCACGAAAGTGTATATCCTATCCATCCGCTGAATTTTCCGGTTTTTTTCTGTATTAAAAATTCGATGCCGTAAGACCATGAACGTCCTTCAGTGACATTTTCTTCCCAATCCACACCTATACCCGTACCGGGTTTGTTCAGGTGCAGAAACGAAGCGCCTTCCTTGTAACCGATCACGTTGTTCATGGTTTTATAATAACCTTCAACCGACAGCGACAGGTCCGGCCTGTCAATATCCTTCACAATGCCCAGCGCCACCTGCCTCGATTGCTGCGGCTTGACCCTGTCTGTTGTGGGCACCCACAGGTCTGTCGGGAGACTGATCCCCGTTCCCGAGATCATGTGTATGTACTGATTCATCGATGCATATGATCCCTTCAGTGCATAATTGTTAATGAACCTTACCGCTGCTGATATTCTTGGCTCCATGAAATAATAATTCTTGCTGTTTGAATGGAAATGGCTGAATCTCATTCCGGCATTCATTTTAAAGTATTCAGAGGGCTGCCATGTATCCTCCGCATATATGCCCGACTCAATTCCATCAAGTATCTGAACATCGCTCAGGTCTATATTTGCAGGGACATCAACCTGTATAAACGCATGCGGTTTAAACCTGTGAAAGATCATCAATCCTCCAGCCTTGATCCAGTGACTGGCGCTGGGAATGTAATCAAGATCATATTTCAATGAAATATCCCTTATGCCCGAATAATACTCCACATAATAGTTCTTTGATTCCTCTTCTACTTTGTATTTATCATAAATGCCAAATTGATACCTGCTGTATATGAGGGATGCATTGGCAAAAACTTTATTGCTGAAAAGATGGTTCCACCTGAGGGTGCCTGTGCCGTTTCCCCACAGGAATCCAACATTCTCATTTATGTAATCATCATTGAATTTTGAATAGAATTTATCCCTGCCGAAATATCCGCTGAGGTAAACCTTGTTACTGCGGTTAAGGTCAAGGTTGATCTTTGAGTTAAGATCATAGAAATAGTAACCAGTATTCTCACCCGATGAAGCTTTTATGATGGGCTTCATGATGATATCCGCGTAAGTTCTTCTGCCGGATACCAGCAGGGAGGATTTCCCCTTTTTGACAGGGCCCTCGACAGTCAGCCTTGAAGAGATCAGCCCTATTCCACCTTCACCATGCCATTCCTCACGGTTCCCTTCTTTCATGTTCATCTCGAGGACAGAAGAGAGTCTTCCTCCGAACCGGGCAGGAAAACCACCTTTTGTGAGCTCGACACTCTTCAGTGCATCACCGTTGAACAATGAAAAAAATCCAAACAGGTGACTGGCATTATAGACGATTGCATCGTCGAGGATGATAAGGTTCTGGTCCGGGCCACCGCCCCTGACATATATGCCGCTGTTGCCTTCGGATCCCTTCTGAACGCCGGGCATGAGCTGCAGAACTTTAAGCACATCCTTCTCACCCAGGAGCATCGGAACGTTCCTGATTTGTGCAGGCTGAAGCTTCACATTGCTCATTTGTACCGACTCACTCTGCTTTTCAGGCTTTTCTGCGTTGATTGTCACTTCGCCGAGCACGACCCCGGGCTTCAGATCAATGTTGAGCTCGACATCCTTATCGAGGTTTACCACCATGGTCCGCGTGGTGAACCCCACATATGAGATGACCATATTCATAGAATCTGTGACAGGCAGGGTCAGGGAGTAAAATCCGTATGTGTTTGTTGTTGTTCCTGTTTTGAATTCCGGCACGTATATATTTACACCGATCAGCGATTCGGCACTCCCGGCTTCCCTTACAAAACCGCTTATTGTATGACGGGTTTGTTGTGAAAACGATCCTGTAGCAATAACAATGAAGAGGAAAGCAGAAAGGATGACTTTCATATATTGTAAAGAAGTAAGATGTAAAAGTAGCTGATTTTTACGTTCCGCCTGTTTAGAGCGAATTCAAAAAATTCATAACTTGCGCATCATTTTGTGCAATGACTTCAAAACTTGAACATAGCTTCATGATGCAGCGCCTCGGCCGCAGGCTCTATTGCTGCCTTATGTTCTACAGCGTGTGATATTTTCCCCTTCGTGTCCTTTGTGACATTCTTTGTGTCCTTTGTGATTAAATCTTCTATTTATTTTTCTCTGTGAAAGCCCTTCTCTTCGATATAAGAAAATACTCAGTTCATGATGGTCCCGGTATAAGGGTCACATTCTTTTTCAAGGGATGCCCGCTTCACTGCCGCTGGTGCCATAACCCGGAAGGTATCTCGCCTTATCCGCAGAATATTGCACAGACCAGGAAGGTCGGCAAACATGAGTTCGTTCGGAATGAAGAAGCAGGGAGATTCTATACCGTAAAGGATATTCTGAAAATTCTTGAGGAAGACCGTGTTTTCATCGATAAGTCACAGGGCGGCGTAACCTTTTCAGGCGGGGAACCAATGCTCCAGCATGAATTCCTCTTAAGTTCGCTCAAGGCATGCAGAAAAGAAGGCTATCATACTGCTGTCGACACTTCAGGGTACGCTTCAGCAGATACTTTCCGGTCTGTTATCCCATATACGGACCTGTTTCTTTATGACCTGAAGCATATGGATGATTCCACACACAGGGAGATTACAGGCGGCTCAAACAAGCAGATACTACTGAATTTTATGCTGTTAATGGAATCGGGTAAGGATGTGATTGTCAGGATTCCCGTCATACCGGGATATAACGACGATCCCGGCCATCTTTACCGGCTCAGGGAATTCCTGACGCAGGCATCCAGCGATAACCTGAAGAAAATATGCCTCCTTCCATTTCATAAGACAGGAGCCTCAAAATACAAAAGAATGAACATGCAGTATCCGATGGAAGGAACAGAACAGCCTTCTTCTGAAAGGATGAAGGAATTAAAAAAATTCTTTTCTGAAACAGGTATAAAAGTGAAAATCGGGGGATGAATACCAATAAAATAAAAGAAAAAATCGCAGTATGAAGCTTTCACCCAGAGTTAAAAAGTTAAGAGAGCAGAGCATCAATGCCATTGAAACCCTCTCAGCCGAGAGGGCATTACTGATTACCAGGTTTTATAGAATGACTGAATCGCGGGATCTTTCCGTGCCCGTAAGAAGGGCAAAGGCATTCGAGTACATCCTGATGAATAAATCGATCTGCGTAAATGAAGGGGAGCTTATTGTCGGGGAACGGGGGCCTGCGCCGAAAGCAACTCCGACCTACCCGGAGATATGCGTGCATTCCCTGGAGGATCTTGATATTCTCGATTCCCGGGAAAAGGTCTCTTTCAAAGTCTCGGATGACGTAAAAAGGGCCTACGCCGAAGAGATCATCCCATACTGGAAGGGGAGGAGCAACCGCGACAGGCTCATGAATATGATGAGCAGTGAGTGGATGAATGCCTATGAAGCAGGGATCTTCACGGAGTTCCAGGAGCAGCGGGCTCCCGGTCACACCGTTCTGGGATATAAATTGTTCAGGACAGGATTCCTGGACCTTAAGGAGGAAATCAGGAAAATAGTTTCATCTGTCAGTCCTGACCAGGAAGACGCGGAAAAGCGGCTTGAGGAGCTGAAGGCAATGGATATTGCATGCGATGCCATCATTATGTATGCAGCCCGGCATGCCGATGCCCTTGACGTTATGGCTTCAGATGAAAAGGATCCTGACAGGAAGAGAGAGCTTCACCAGATGGCGGCTGTCTGCCGCAGGGTTCCGGCACATGCGCCTGAAACGATCCATGAGCTTCTCCAGCATTACTGGTTCATACATCTGGGGGTCATTACAGAGCTGAACCCATGGGATTCATTCAATCCCGGAAGGTTCGACCAGCACCTGTACGAAGTATACCGGAAAGAAATTGAAAAAGGCATCTTCTCACAGGAAAAGCTCGAGGAGCTACTGGGATGTTTCTGGGTGAAATTCAATAATCATCCCTCACCCCCGAAAATCGGGGTAACGGCAAATGAGAGTAACACATACACCGATTTCTGCCTTATAAACCTTGGCGGCGTAAAACCGGACGGCTCGGATGCAGTGAACGATATGACCTATGTCATTCTCGATGTCATAAAAGAAATGCGGCTCGTCCAGCCAAGTTCAATGGTGCAGGTAAGCGTAAAAAGCCCTGATAAATTTATTCATAAGGCACTTGACATAATCAGGACTGGTTTCGGGCAGCCTTCATGCTTCAACACAGAAGCGATAATTGAAGAGCTTGTCAGGCACGGCAAGGATATTGTCGATGCAAGGAATGGCGGTGCATCCGGATGCGTCGAGACAGGCGCTTTCGGTACCGAGGCTTACTGGCTCACAGGTTATTTTAATCTTCCAAAGATATTCGAGATCACCATTCATAACGGCTTCGATTACCGCACAAACCGGCAGACAGGTCTGAAGACCGGAGAGGCGACATCTTTCACGACATTCAGTGAATTACTGGATGCTTTTAAAAAACAGGTTGATTATTTTGCCGATGTCAAGATAAGGGGAAACAATATTATCGAAAGGCTGTTTGCTGAAAATCTTCCGGCTCCTTTCCTTTCCCTTCTCGTGGAAGACTGCATATCAAATGCACGCGACTACAATGATGGAGGAACGCGATACAACACCTCTTACGTACAGGGAGTTGGGCTGGGGACCATAACCGATATCCTGACCTCGGTCAGGTACAACATTTACGAAAATTCGAATTATTCATGGATTGAGCTCATCAGGGCTATGAATGCGGACTTCAGGGGAGATGAGGAAATGCAGTATAATCTTATCTATAACACGCCAAAGTACGGCAATGATGATGAGTATGCCGACACACAGGCCATGAGTGTCTTTGAGATTTATTATGATGCCGTTACAGGCAAGCCGAACACAAGGGGAGGTGTGCACAGGATCAATATGCTGCCTACTACATCGCATGTCTATTTTGGAAGTGTAACAGGCGCTACTCCCGACGGCAGGAATGCACGCCTTCCTTTGTCTGAGGGGATTTCGCCTTTCCAGGGAGCTGACAATAAGGGTCCTACATCCGTAATTAAATCCGCATCGAGGATCAACCACCTGGCCACAGGCGGAACTCTCCTGAATCAGAAATTTACTCCTTCATTCTTCGATGATGAGGACAGCTATTCAAATCTTACAGCTCTTATCAGGAGCTACTTCAGCATGAACGGGCATCATATACAGTTCAATGTTGTGAGCGCAGACACCCTGAAAGATGCCCAGAAGCATCCTGAAAGATACAGGGATCTTATTGTCAGGGTCGCAGGCTACTCGGATTATTTCAACGATCTCGGCGAAGACCTGCAGAATGAGATAATAAGGAGGACGGAACACGAAGGGATGTAGATGCCCCTCTAAATCCCCCCAAACGGGGGGACTTTTGTTTCTACATGGAAATTAAATTACTTCTGACTCCTCCCCATTTGGGGAGGCAGGGAGGGGCTATTTCTTTCCCTTGTCCTTCGTCTCATTGAACACCGAAGTGGCAGTGGCCACGATACCGGCGACATCGCTGAGATTCGAAGGAAGGATCATTGTATTGTTTGTTTTGGCCAATCCGGCGAAAGCGTTCAGGTATTGCTCGGCTATCCTCAGGTTGACGGCATTGAGGCCATTATCCTCCGATATTGCAGTAGCGATGGATCTCAATCCATTTGCCGTTGCAGTTGCAACCTGCTCTATCTCTGATGCACGTCCTGCGGCCTCATTTATGCGCCTCATCTTTTCACCTTCGGATTTCAGGATATACTCTTGTTTATCACCTTCGGCATTGTTGATCTTTGCCTGCTTTGTTCCTTCAGACTCGGCAATTACGGCTCTTTTTTCCCTCTCTGCCCTCATCTGTTTCTCCATGGCATCACGTATGCTCTGGGGCGGAGTAATGTTCTTCACCTCGTACCTGGTAACCTTCACTCCCCAGGGCTCGCTTGCCTTATCGACAGCTTCGACGATAGTCGCATTGATCGATTCCCTTTCCTCGAAAGTTTTGTCAAGCTCAAGCTTCCCGATAACGCTCCTCATTGTCGTCTGGGCGATCTGGATCGATGCAAACCTGTAGTTGTCAATACCGTATGATGCCTTCTGCGGATCGAGCACTTGCAGGTACAGGATCCCGTCAACTTCCACGGCAATGTTGTCGCGTGTGATACAAATCTGGGGTGCTACATCAATTGCCTGTTCCTTAAGGGTATGCCTGTATCTTACCTTGTCAAAGAATGGAATGATTATTTGAAATCCGGCGGAATATGTTGCCTTGTATTTTCCAAGTCTTTCAACGATGATTGCTGTTCGCTGGGGAACAATTTTGATCATGGATGAGATCAGGATAAATCCAAGAATGATTACCCCGATCAGAATGATAGTCGTGCTCGATCCTTCCATTTTTAAGTTAGTTTTTAGGTTCAACTATTAATTTAAAATTCTCTTTTCTCTTAATGACCACTCTCTGCCCTTCTTTTATCTCAGATTTTGATTCAGACATCCAGGTTGTCCCTTTGAAGAATACCTTACCTGTAATGCCGACTCCAAAATCAGTGGAGGCTACGGCTTCTTTGCCTGTAAATTCATCCTCTACTTCATCTGATTTCTTGCTGTCGTGATAAAAGAACCTTTCCTGCAGCAATCTTCTGAGAGCTATCAGGGAGATGACAGAAACAAGTCCGAACAGAATGATCTGCAGGTTTACACCAGGGTCCCACAACAGACAGACAATTGCAGTTACCCAGGCTCCGACGCCGAAGAAGAAGATAAAAAATCCGGGGATCACCAGTTCTGCCAGAAGCAGCACCAACCCGAGGAAAAACCAGAATAATTCAGGTCTAGCGAACATATTTTTAAAAATTATATCAATGAAGGTAAAGTTAATACAAAAAAAACGTGAAAAGCAAAATGCTTTCACATACCCGCATCAAAAGGCATATTTTGTATTATTTTGAGTGAAGGGAAGTATTTATTTCCCTGAGCCAGGAGGCAACTTTCCTTGAATGGAAATTAAGATTTTCGCAGGTGAAATCCCCTTCCATCCTGACCAGTGTTCCTTTATAATTACCTGCGCCGGATGTCTTGTAACAAATGAACTGGAGTGTTCCTTCATCGTTTCCGGTATTCTTCAGAGCTGAGATCTTGCTGAGGGAGATGCTCTCAGTAAAGGCACTGAATTTTGCAAGCTCTTCAACAGGGACCTTGCCCGATTTCGTGCAATACTGTAAATTTTCCACAACCTGACCTTCTGTGAGAACGAAATTTGCGTCGGCAAAATTCCAATTCCCGGGATTGTCATAGGTCAGAATGTACCCTTCGCCATCTATGATGAAGCCGTTGTGCTGAAATCCCCAGGCATAATTTACATAATCCACCTGGAACAACATTTGCTGGTCATTCAGGGGAGATGTGCTTTTCTTGCAGCCTGCTGCAAAGATCAGTGAAAATATGGTGATCGATATGAAAAAGGTCGTTCTCATTGTGCAGTCATCTTTTTTAATTCCGCAATAATCGAGCCAAAAACAGGTACAATTATTGTTGATCATTGCCGGATTCTCCCACTTTATGATTGTAAATACCCGTTTATAGTTGCGTTTTACGGATATTTTATTTAATTTATGTCTTTTAAAAAGGAGGTGAATGATGGACAAGTTTCAGAATTATACCCTTCAAAAGGAATCCATAATGAAGAAGCCGGCCTCCGAAGATGGTCCCGTCATTACCATATCGAGGCTGACCGGGTGTGATGCAAGACAGGTTGCCGCTATCCTGGTCGAGGAGATGAACAGGCGATTCTCCACAACTAAATGGAAATGGGTTGACAAGGATATCATTTATGATATTGCGAAAGAGCTTAATACAGGCACTGAGCGGGTTGAGAATTTTTTTAAGGGAATAGAGCTCTCAAATGTTTCGGAGATGATAATGGCATTTTCCGGGAACTTTGTAACCGACCTGAGGGTGAAAAAGGCAATTAAGGATGTGGTGCTTTCGATGTGCAGGGAGGGCTATGTGGTCTTTGTCGGCCGGGGCGGCGCATCAATTGCGCACGATATCCATGATGCCCTGCATATCCGGCTTATGGCTCCTTTTTACTGGAGAGTTCAGAATGTGATGCTGAAGAAGAAAATGACCATCGAAGCTGCTGAAGAATACTGCATAGAAACTGATGAGAAGAGGCATAATCTCATTCTTGATTTTCTCGATAAGAAACCGCTTAACATCGATTATCTTTTTGATGCTTCACTCAACAGGAGCAGCTTTTCGATCCAGGAGCTGTCTGAGATCATTATCACGCTTTACGAACGCAAAGTGTGCCGTCAGATAGCAGAGCGACGCCGTAAGGAACCGATCTGCTAAGAAGTCTGCTGGTCTTATAGTCTACTAGTCTGCTAGTCTAAGACCAGAAGACCAGAAGACCAGAAGACCAGAGAAGACCAGAAGACCAGAAGACCAGGAGACCAGGAGACCAGGAGACCAGAAGACCAGGAGACCAGAAGACCAGAAGACTCACATGTCAGAGCAGTGTGTGATATTCGTAATATGCTCCGCCAATCTCCGGTCGAGTCCCTTTTTATATTCATTCATATCCGGGATCGGGAATTTTGCCACGCCTGAATCCATCGCTGCCTGTGCCACTGCAGATGCCACCCTGGAAATTAGTCTTGGATCCAGCGGCTTGGGAATTATATAATCCTTTCCAAACTCAAGTTTATCGAGGTTATATGCTTTCAGCACGGAATCAGGAACCGGCTCTTTCGCGAGAGCTGCAAGGGCTTTTGAAGCCGCGAGCTTCATCTCCTCGTTGATCGTCGTTGCCCTTACATCGAGAGCTCCGCGGAAGATGAATGGGAACCCGAGAACATTATTTATCTGGTTGGGATAATCAGATCTGCCTGTTGCGAAGATCAGGTCCTTCCTTGTGGAGATGGCATCATCGTAGGAGATCTCGGGATTGGGGTTTGCCATTGCAAAAACAATCGGTTCGGCAGCCATTGATGCAAGCATATCCCTTGAAAGCAAATCGCAGGTGGAAAGCCCCAGGAACATGTCGGCTCCTTTCATTGCCTCGCCAAGGTGGTCGATGTTCCGTCTGGTGACAAACTCCTGTTTGAACCTGTTCAGGTCTTTCCTCTTGCTGTTTATGACACCCTTGCTGTCGGCCATCACAATGTTCTCTTTTCTTACCCCCAGCGCAACATAGAGCCTGGAACATGATATCGCCGCTGCTCCTGCTCCGCATACTACCAGCTTTATGTCTTCTATCTTTTTCCCTGTGATCTCAAGTGAATTGAGCAATCCGGCTGCCGATATTATCGCAGTGCCGTGCTGATCATCATGGAAAACGGGTATGTCGAGCCTTTCTTTCAGCTTTGTCTCTACTTCGAAACACTCCGGCGCCTTGATGTCCTCGAGATTTATTCCGCCGAATGTTGGTGCAAGGGCGGCGCAGATCTCGATCAGCCTGGAAGGATCCTTCTCGTCTACTTCAATATCGAAAACGTCGACGTCGGCAAAAACCTTGAAAAGCAATCCTTTTCCTTCCATTACAGGTTTCCCGGCCATGGCGCCTATATCCCCGAGCCCCAGGACTGCCGTGCCATTGGAAATGACAGCCACGAGATTCCCTTTTGCAGTATAATTATATACATCCTCGGGATGCTTCTCTATCTCGAGACACGGATAAGCAACTCCTGGCGTGTATGCGAGACTAAGATCAAACTGTGTACAGTAGGGTTTGGTCGGGATGACTTCAACCTTACCCCTGCGGTTTCTGCTGTGATAAAGGAGTGCAGCTTCCTTAGTGACTTTAGCCATGATGATAATTTTTTCAAGTTCGAAATTAATCATGTAAAGTTCTAATTTTTATGAGTTTAATCATGAAACCACAGAATGGAAAATTCACTTCTGGAGGAATTTTGCAGTGATGACAAAAATGAATACTTTGCATAACTTTTTTAAACATATGTACCCTGATAAATTTTTTTTATGAAGAAGAACATTGCCATCGGAGCCGATATAGGCGGAAGCCATATAACCTGTGCTGCCATTGACCTCGATTCACGGAAGATACTGAGAGAGAGTGTGACCGGGCGTGCCGTAGACAACCAGGCCCAGGCCGGAGTGATAATCAAAACATGGTCGGAGGCTGTTTCAGCAGCCATGTCAAAAGTTCCTTCCGGGAGCATCAAAGGAATCGGTTTTGCAATGCCGGGTCCTTTCGATTATGTTAAGGGTATATGTTATATACGGGGTGTTGCCAAATATGAAAACCTTTACGGTTTCAATATCGGCGATGCAATAGCAAGCAATCTTGGCACAGGAGAGGATTTCCTGATAAGGTTCATGAATGATGCTTCCTCATTTGCTGTCGGCGAAGCATGGGCCGGAAGCGCAAAAAATTATTCACGTTCTGTTGCGATTACTTTTGGCACAGGCTTCGGTTCAGCCTTCATTGCCGACAGGATACCTGTTTGCGACGGGCCACAGGTCCCCAGGATAGGTTGCGTTTATCATCTTCCGTATAAGGAAGGAATAGCAGATGATTATTTTTCCACGAGATGGTTTCTGAAAGAATACAGGCTCAGGACAGGAAAAGAGCTTCCGGGCGTCAGGGAGCTTGCAGCCCTTGCAAATGAAGACAAAGTTGTTCTTGATCTTTTCAACGAATTCGGGGAAAAATCGGCAAGATTCCTTACTCCATGGCTGAAAAGCTTCGAGGCAGAAGCGCTTGTTATAGGTGGCAATATCTCAAATGCATGGGATCTTTTTGGCAGGATATTCAAAACGACCCTGAAAGATGAAAACTGGAATGGCGATGTTGCTCTTTCGGAGCTCAAGGAAGATGCCGCCCTCCTGGGCAGCGCCTATCTTCTCGACGATGACTTCTGGAAGGCTGTGCAGCATGCCCTGCCGTTGATGTAAATCCACCCGTATTGATTGTTAAATGCAGAGACAAGGCATTCCTTGTCTCTGCATTTAATTGATAAATACCTGTCATTCAGTTACAAAATCCGCCATTTCGATGATAACCGTTCCTTTTTTATAAGATCGGCTTTATTTTTGTGAGTTATTTTTCTGCAATGAAGTTAAAGAAGAACATAGCCACGAGTGAAGCAGGACTTATATTCAATCCGGGTACAGGTGATTCATTTTCTGTAAATGGCATAGGGAATGTAATATTTTCACGGCTGCGTGAAAGTACGTCACGTGATGAGATCACCGATTTTCTGATTTCCAGGTATGAGGTTGACAGGATGCAGCTTGAAAAAGATCTCGATGATTTTATTTCATTGCTGCACGATTACAACCTCCTTGATGACTGATCTGAATGTCGCCGCACAAACTCAATATAGTGATTGCAGTAACCGGACTCAATGCTGTTGACAGCCCGGGTCCTGGTGTTGCAGTAATCCGTTCAATCAGGGAATGCCCTGATTTCAGGGTTAAAATAATCGGCCTCGCATACGAAGCCCTGGAACCGGGTATTTACATGCAGGGAATAGCCGACAAGACATACCAGATCCCTTATCCCTCTGCAGGCACCGACGCACTCCTGTCAAGGCTCGATTATATCAATGATATTGAAAAGATTGATGTGCTGATCCCCAATTTCGACGCCGAGCTCTTTAACTTCATAAGACTGGAGGAAAGCCTTGCAAAGAGAGGCATCCGCACTTTTCTGCCATCAATGAAGATGTTCAGCGACAGGGATAAGATCAATCTTGGCAAATTCGGAAAAGAAACAGGACTTCCTGTGCCTGATGATATTGTAGTGAGCCGGGCCGATGAAATCCGCAAAGCTTCGGGAAAGTTCGGCTATCCGCTTGTCGTAAAAGGGAAATTCTATGATGCCTATGTCTGCAACAGCCAGGAACAGGCCGAAAAGGCATTTTACAGGCTGCAGGCTAAATGGGGAGTGCCGGTCATTATCCAGGAATTTCTTTCCGGGAACGAGATGAATATCGCTGTCCTTGGAGACGGGGAAGGAAATGCTGTCAGCATAGTTCCCATGAGAAAGCTTTATATTACAGAAAAAGGAAAGGCCTGGGCAGGCGTAACAATAGAAGATGATGTACTGAGGGACCTTGCTCTCAGGTTCATATCAGCAACGAAGTGGAGAGGGGGATGTGAGCTTGAGGTCATGATGACTAACGGGAACAAACCCTTTATCATGGAAGTGAATCCAAGATTCCCCGCATGGATATACCTTACAGCAGCTGCAGGGCAAAATCAGCCGGCCGCACTGGTTAAGATGGCCATGGGACATGAGGTCAGTAAATTTGATCATTATGAGGTCGGAAAGGTTTTTGTGAGGTATGCATGGGATAACATAATAGATATAAGTGAGTTTCATAAGATTTCGGGAACTGGAGAGTTGTGAGAAGGGTGACTAGAGTGACTAAAGTGACTAAAGTTAAGACCAGAAGACCAGAAGACCAGAAGACCAGCAGACCAGCAGACCAGCAGACAGGATATGGAAAAACAACGATACGAACGACCGGTCATCAAAAAAATGAATACCGGCCTGATGAACAAGTTCGGGACACGCACCGAATATGAACCTGTTACCAACATCGATAACATACCGGTTAAAAAGCTTATTGACCAGTACGGCTCACCGCTGTTTGTACTTTCCGAAAAACAGATCAGGAGAAATATCCAGAATGCGCTCAGGATATTCGGGACCAGGTATCCAAGGGTTCAGTTTGCATGGTCGTACAAGACGAATTACCTTAATGCCGTCTGCAATATCTTTCACCAGGAAGGATCCTGGGCAGAAGTTGTCTCAGGTTTTGAATACGACAAGGCTACTGCAAACGGTGTGCCGGGGAATAAAATAATTTTCAACGGACCTCAGAAATCAGAGGCCGATCTCAGACGTGCAGCTTCAAACAATTCACTCATTCATATTGATCACCTCGATGAGCTGTTCACCCTTTCAGAGCTGAGCTCCAGGAATGGTCTCAGGCCAAGGGTGGCCATAAGAATCAACCTGGATGCAGGGATCTTTCCAAAGTGGGACCGGTTCGGATTCAACTATGAGAACGGCCAGGCATGGAATGCGATTACCAGGATATTGAACGACAGGAACCTCGAGCTCACCGGTTTGCATTGCCATATCGGTACTTTCATACTTTCACCTCCGGCATACGCGGCAGCAGCGACGAAACTCTGCCAGCTGGCAGCCGATATCAAAACAAAATACGGCAAGACGCTTCAGTATCTTGACCTGGGCGGCGGATTTCCATCTTCGAATACACTCAAGGGAGCATATCTTCCCGGTACTGATACAGTACCCTCGCTCGACCAGTTTGCTGATGCAATAACAGGTGCAATCCTAGCATCGGGGTTCAGGCAGGAAGATCTTCCGCTTCTTATTCTCGAAACCGGACGCGCCCTTATCGACGATGCCGGATTCCTGCTTGGCACAGTGCTCGCAACAAAGCGATTATCCGACGGAAGACGTGCAACCGTGCTCGACTTTGGAATAAACACGCTTTTCACCTCAAACTGGTACGATCACAAGATCAGCCCGGCACAGGAGTTTGGCGAGTACACCGAGGACATGCTCCTTTGCGGCCCTCTTTGCATGAATATCGATATTATCCGGGAAAGCGTCAATATGCCGCTACTCGAGAAAGGCAACAATGTTGTTGTGCACAAAGCCGGTGCATATAACATGACGCAGTGGATGCAGTTTATAACCCTCCGCCCGAATGTCGTGCTTATTGATGCCTCTTCACAGACTCATGTCATAAGAAAAGCAGAAACAATCGACGACATCCAGAGGAATGAGCTCGTTCCGGATCATCTGAAAAGAATTCACAAAAAATAAATGGCCGCCCGGACGGACATATTAAAAAAGACGATCCTGCCTTCAGTACTGAACAGCTATTCGGTTGTCTTTTTCTTTAACAGCCAGGTGATCGGCGGAATCCTCCTGGTCATCAGCTTTTTTAACATCCAGGCAGGTTTAAGCGGGTTGATATCGGTTGTTGCGACAGTTGTCATTGCCCGGCGGATGGGTTATGATGAAATCCGTCTGAAGCAGGGTATTTACAGCTTCAACTCACTGCTTGCAGGACTTGGGATCGGGACCTTCTTCGAGCCGGGTTTCGCTTTTTTTGTATTGCTGCTTCTCTCTGTGATTGTGTGCCTGATGCTTTCTGTCACACTTTCAGCATGGTTCGGGAAATATGGCCTTCCGTTCCTGAGCATCCCTTTTGTGCTTTCGTTCTGGCTCATCCTGCTTCCATCATCACAGTTTGCAAACCTAGGGCTCACTCACAGGAATATTTTCTGGATAAACGAAATGTACGGGATTGGGGGAAAGCCGCTGCTTGATTTCTTCCAGACAATCGAGAACCTTCCGCTGAATAAGATAATTATGATTTACCTGCGGTCGCTCAGCTCTATTATATTCCAGGATAATATATTCAGCGGAATCCTTATTGCAGCAGCAATACTGGCCGGATCCAGGATAGCTTTTCTGCTGTCGGTCACAGGATTTCTCACAGCTTACCTGTTTGCGGTGATAGCCGGATCGGACATGGCAAGCTTCAGCTTTTACAACGTCGGCGCAAATTATATTCTTGTGGCAATTGCAGCAGGAGGCTTTTTTGTCATCCCTTCGAAATATTCGTTTTTGTGGGTGATCATTCTTATCCCTCTTACTTCATTGCTGATCCTTGCGCTTTCAAGAATAGCAGGATCATTCGGCATACCTCTTCTTTCGCTTCCCTTTTCAATAACCGTAATTTTATTTATATACTTCCTCATTCTCAGGCTTAAGCCGGGAAAGCTGGTCCTTACAACATTCCAATATTACTCTCCGGAGGTGAACCTGTATTCATTCAGGGGGAATGTTGACAGGAACACAGGATATTTTTACTTTCCCATTCACCTCCCTTTCTGGGGAAGCTGGAAAGTCAGCCAGGGTTATGAGGGTAAATTTACGCACCAGGGCGACTGGTCCTCTGCAATCGATTTTGTCATTACGGATTCCAACGATTCCACTCATGGACAGTCAAATGAAAAATGCGGGGATTATTATTGTTTTGAAAAACCGGTACTTGCTCCTGCTGATGGCATCGTAACCGATATAACCGACAATATTGACGATAATGAGCCCGGAAAGGTCAACACGGTCCAGAACTGGGGCAACACAGTGATCATAAAGCATCAGAATAATCTTTATTCGCAGCTTTCGCATCTGCGCAACGGGTCGATAAAACTTAAGAACGGGGAGTACGTAAGGAAAGGCGACGTGGTAGGCCTCTGCGGAAACTCCGGCCGTTCACCGGAACCGCATATCCACTTCCAGGTTCAATCAGTCCCGCTTCCCGGAGCCAGGCCTCTGCCTTATCCTTTTTCATATTATTTCCTTGAGACAAACGGAAGCAGGAAACTGATGTCATGGTCCATACCATCGGAAGGGGAAAAGATTTCGGATGTGCTCGCGGGCAGCCTTTTCAGGGAAGCTTTTGACTTCCAGCCCGGAATGATCATCAGGTTCAGGTACACTGTGAACGACGGACCTGAACAGGATGTTTCATGGGAAGTTTTCACCGATGCATATAATTATAAGTACCTGTTTTGCCAGTCCACACAATCTAGCGCCTGGTTCGTAAACGACGGGACAATGTTCTACTTCACTTCATTCAATGGCGACAGGAACTCGCTGCTCTATTATTTTTACCTGAGCGCTTATAAGATATTGCAGGGCTTTTATGACAACGTGATAATAAACGACCAGTTCCCTTTGCATGTAGTTGCCGGGAACAGCATACTTTTATGGATGCACGATTTTGCGGCTCCATTCCGTCAGATCATGAAAGCTTCCTATTCCGTGAGGACCGCCGGTGCCGATTCGCAGGTAAATCCATCCAATGTTCGCCTTGTTTCTCACATAAACATATCTGGTTTGTTTGGAATAAGGGAAGTGGGGGTAGGTCAGATAATCCTGACTGAAAATTGTGTTTCAGAATTCTCTTTTGAATCAGTAAAGAAAAGAATCAGAGCGTGGCAAGAAGGATCCTGATCATAATGTCTCTGTTCATGACTTTCCTGGTGAATGCCCAGGACAGACCGGACTTTGTCACTGCTGATAGTGTGACTTACAGCTATTATCTGCAGGGGAAATGGGACAGTCTTATCAGAATGGGTACTGAAATGATCTCAGAAAACGTGGATTACAAGTATCTCAGGCAGCGTCTCGGTTATGCTTTTTTCGCAAAGGAAGACTATACGGCTGCCAAAAAAAATTTCAGAAAAGCGCTGAAATATGACAGCTATAACGCTTTCACAAATGAGTATCTTTTTTACTCATTTTTAAATACAGGAAAAGTGGAGCACGCAGGATGGGTCGAGAGCAGGATGGACGCTGACCTTGCGCTCAAAGCCGGAGTAACCCGTTCCAAACTGATCGATGCCATTGACGCTGAATTCAACTACAAGGCATCAGGCAGCAGTCTGAGAACAGGTGCTCTGTATTACAGGTTCGGCCTTGGGACAAAACTTGGATGGAGGTTAAGGCTGTACCAGTGTTTTTCTGAATACAACCAGACAGTTACACTCCTGTCATCGGCAAAATTCGGCATTCGCCAGGCAGGTTATTATGCAAGGCTCGGCTGGAACGTTTCAAGATTCACCGTGCTGACCGGTGCATACCACCTGGTTCGTGTCGCCGGTAAGGGAAACAGGGTTTTTAACGGGCATCTTTTTCTTGCAGGCCTGTCACCGGATCTGAACAGGTTCATATTCGAAACAAATGCTTCCCTGTTTCGTTATGAGAAAGATAATTCTCTTCAGATGGACATTCATGCCGGTTACATTTTCCCGGGCAGCTCAGCTTTTTATCTGAAAGCGACAGGAGCAATAATAAGAAATAGCAGCACTACTCTCGTCACAGGCATATCGGCAGGAAGCAGAGTGTCGCGGAAAACATGGCTGGATATGGATTTCCTGACCGGGAACATGGACAGGTATAATGATTTCAGGGGAATATACGTTTACAATAGTTACGATCCTTTGATTATGAGGTCGGGCGCGACACTTAATTTTAATGCAGGCAGCAGGGTCGCATTATGGATCAACTTTTCACTTGAAAGAAAAAAATATTATGAAGACTTCAATTACAGGTACAATCAATATTCATATCTGGCAGGCATAAGATGGAAAATATGAAGAAAATTTTTATGACGATATTTGTAACATTTGTTACAATTTCGTTCTGCAAAGGTCAGGGTGATGCAGCGATCCAGGCTGCATTTGCCGAAAGCTACAAATCGGAGGTGACAGGTAATTATGTGATGAGCGTTTCAAACATAAGATCGGTATACCAGGCTGATAACTATAACATGAATGCCCGCCTGGGGTGGCTTCTTTTCCTGGCCAGGCAGTACACTGAATCGGTGAACTACTATGAAAAGGCAATCAAACTGAAGCCGTATGTCCTGGAAGCCCGTTTCGGTCTGATCAAGGCTCTGAATGCCCTCGAGAGCTGGGACAAAGTGAAGGAGCAATATGAAAGCATCCTGAAGATAGACGGTCAGAACACGACAGCCCTGTATTGGCTGGGTGTCCTGTTGTATAACAGGAAGGATTACGATTCTGCTTCCAGGAATTTCGAAAAGATCGTCAACCTTTATCCTATGGATTATGGTTCCGTAATAATGCTAGCCTGGACAAGGTACTACCAGGGAAGGCGCGCTGATGCAAAAATACTTTTCAACCAGGCTCTTCTGCTTTCGCCGGAAGATCCATCGGCCAAATCAGGACTCAATCTTCTGAAATGAAAGACCCTTTGAGAAAACAGGGACGGCTTCCGGCATACCTCATCTATGCTTTTCTCTGGTTGTTCTTCCTGATCATTCCGGTAATTACAGCTTCAAACAGCTCCGGTCTGGATCTTGTAAGGATAAGGTATGACTGGCTCAGGATGCTCCCTTTTTTCATTGTCTTCCTGTTTAACATCCTTGTGCTCCTTCCTTTTATCCTTTTCAGGGGACATACAAAAATCTATCTCATCTCGCTGATTCTCGTGGTCAGCGCAATTACCGGCATATTCCAGGTGGCTGGTCCGGCATTATATAAAAATGACCCGGACGTGCTTGAACAGAGAATACTGCGCGATCCGCAGTTCGGCCGCGAAGAGATGAAACCCGGCGGACCCGTGGAAAATGCACCCTCCGGGGCTGAATTATTCAATTCACAGGCGAATGAACGAAGACAGAGTTCTTATCCTGCCGCATTCCAGATCTTCAACACTTTCATTATCTCACTGCTGATTGCAGGATTCAGCACTGCAATCGCGATGACAAATAAATGGCTTACGGAGGAACAGGCGAGGAGAGAAGCTGAAAGAGAGCATATCAGGACGGAGCTGGCTTTTCTTCAGAACCAGATAAGCCCTCACTTTTTCATGAATACTCTTAACAATATTCATGCACTTGTCGATGCCGATACGGAACTCGCAAGAGATGCAATACTGAAGCTGTCGGGACTGATGCGTTACCTGCTTTATGAATCAGGAAGGGGAAGAACAACTCTCAGCCAGGAGGTCGAATTCCTTCGCAGTTACATTAACCTGATGCAGCTTAGAGTGGACAAAAGTGTAAGGATAGTCGTTGATCTGCCTGAGAATCCTGATGAAGTGACAATTCCTCCATTATTGTTCATTTCATTCATTGAAAATGCTTTCAAGCACGGGGTCAGTTATCGTGAAGAATCCTCGCTTTACTTCAGCCTTAAAAGGAATGAGGATTCCATTGAATTTGTGTCCGTCAACACCGTTCCTTCCTTCATTAATAAAAGGATCCATGGTAAAGGAGGTATCGGTTTGCAGAATATCAAAAAAAGGCTGCAGCTTCTTTATGGTGACAGATGCAGGCTGTTAATCAATGACTCCGGGCACGAATACAGTGTGAATCTGACAATTCCTGCAAACGGGTAAGGGTAATACATGATGAAAAACTTTCTATTTTTGATATTATAAACTGCCGGTGAATAATAAAATTTCGTTGAAAGAGTTTATTTTCTGGCACGAGTCTTGATTTACAATTAAAAAGGTCAAAAATGAATTTAAAGTGTATTGCCATCGATGACGAACCGCTTGCCCTTAAACAGATTGGCAACTACATTGAAAAGACGCCTTTCCTTGAGCTTGTGGCTCTTTGCAACAATGCTTTCACAGCTATGGAATACCTGAAGAAAGACAATGTCGATCTACTCCTGGTAGACATCAGCATGCCTGATCTTTCAGGTCTCGACTTCGTAAAAGCCCTTTCTTCAAAGCCATTCATAATTTTTACCACGGCTTTCAGCGAATATGCAATTGAAGGGTTCAGGGTAGATGCGACGGATTACCTGCTCAAGCCAATCGGCTACAACGAGTTTCTCAGGTCTGTGAATAAGGTGAAGGACCTTGCCGGGCTTGTCAGTTCCCGTAATGACAACGGGAGTCCCATGGACCATATCTATGTTAAATCAGGTTATAAGGTAGTAAGGATAGACCTTGATGATATTAAGTATATCGAAAGCATGCATGAGTATGTAAGGTTTCATCTCATAAGCACCAAACCTGTAATGACCCTTGCAAGCATGAAATCCATTGAGGAAATGCTTCCTGAATCAAAATTTCTCAGGGTGCACCGTTCATATATAGTTAATACTGAAAAGATCAGGGTCATAGAAAGAAACCGGATAGTTTTCGATAATACAATCTATATTCCTGTAAGTGACCAGTATAAAACAAAATTCCAGGAGTTCCTGAATAAGAATTCACTTGAATGAGGTATCCTGAAATTAAATTCATCATCAGGAAATCCATTTACGTACAATAAACCTCCCTGTTCGTACAAAACCCTGAAATCAGGGGATGATTATAACTGCCGCACGAGTATTTTAGCTGTATGAAGTACATCTGCATCATAGCTATATGTCACTTACTGATCGGTACAATAGCATGCAGCAATAAGTCTTCGGAAAGGTTTGAAAAAGGGAGCGCTGCATTCAGCAATATAAACGAAGACGGAACACCGGCACTGATAAATTACAGATCATTTCAGAATGCAGACAAGACATGGGGATTTACAATAATCATCAATAATGTTCCATCCAGGAATTATATTACGATCCCTTACAAAAAGGCTCAATCCGGATTCAGTTCGAAAGATGAAGCTGAATCTGTTGGAGGGCTTTTCGTGAAGCTGATCAGGAAAGGAGTACAATCACCGGTGCTCACAAAGAATATGCTCGATTCACTGGGTATAAAAATTGACAACGATATGTGACAATTACTTCTGAATAAGATATCTCTCAGTTCCGGGGTTCCCCATTTCCCCGCTTTCCCTGATACTCCGGAACGAAATTTCCCCCTCCGGAACCTGGTTTTTCAGTCAGAAATAGTATAACGCCGGAGGGGGTTCCTTTTTGCAATTTTGCTAACTTGCATCCTGATTTTCCTGTTAATCATAAATTAATCAGCAATGAAAAAGTATACTACCGGCAGACGTGATTTTATTAAAAAAACCACGGCGGCAACTCTTGCATTCACAATAATTCCAAGGCATGTCCTGGGCGGCACCGGCTTCACTCCTCCAAGTGATCAGCTTACCAAGGGAATAATTGGTGTGGGGGGAATGGGTAAGGGCCATATACCTTACGAAAACACTAAAGTTCTGGCTGTCTGCGACGTGGATAAGTCACACCTCGATGAGGCAGTTAAACTTGTGGGAGGAAACGTCACCGGATACCATGATTACCGCGAGCTGATTGCACGGCCTGATATAGACGTGGTACATATAGCTACACCGCCTCACTGGCACGGCATAATCTCCAAAGCAGCTGCTGAAGCAGGAAAGGACATATGGTGTGAGAAACCCATGACAAGGACCATCGGGGAGGGCATAAAGGTCGTCGAGGCAGTTCAGAAGTACGGGCGCATGTTCCGTCTTAATACATGGTTCAGGTTTAAGGATCCGTTTTATGGACTGGGAACAACAGTCAGGCCCCTTAAAAAGCTGATTGAAAGCGGCGCTCTCGGCTGGCCGCTTAAATTCACGGTTAGCGGTATAACCGGTTTTGACTGGAAGTTTTACTGGAGTGGCCTCTACAACCTGCAGCCTATGCCTGTCCCGCCGGAACTCGACTATGACTTCTGGCTCGGGCCGGCACCCTACAAACCTTATAATGTGGAAAGGGTGCATGCAAAATTCAGGGGTTACTGGGATTATGACGGGGGAGGGCTCGGCGATATGGGGCAGCACTATCTCGATCCCGTCCAGTACATGCTGGGCAAGGATGAAACAGGGCCTGTTTCTGTTGAGATCGATGCTCCCCAGCAGCACTATGATGCGGTCGGCTCATGGAGAAGAATAACCTATACCTACGCAGACGGATGCAAAATAGTGCTCGACGGTGAAAACCGTGATAAGGATGCCGCATATGTTGAAGGCCCTCATGGCAAGGTCTTCAGAGGATTCAGATCCGATATCCCCGATGTGCAGAAACTGATAGATTCACTGCCGGATCCCGCCCCGCAGATCGCCACTTTCACAGAATCGGTGAAGACACGCAAGAAATTCGCGCTTAATGAATCGAACGGACACAGATCGTGCACAATCGTGAATCTCGGCATTATTGCACTCAGGCTTGGAAGAAATCTTAAATACGATCCCGACAGGCAGCAATTCATCGACGATGAAGGTGCAAACAGGCTTATCAACCAGCCGATGCGTGGACCATGGAAAATCTGATAACAAAACTTAACTGAACAGCTCGATGAAAATCATAAAAATTACAATAGCAACCCTTCTGATCCTTGTCTCTGTTGTTGCACGATCACAGGATCAGAGGACAATTGAAACAAAGGTAGCCGATCTCCTGGCACGAATGCCTGCAAATGACCTGACGCTTCTCGGCAAGCTGATGACCGACATGTCTTCAATCGGTGATCAGGGATTGAAGCAGATATGTAACCAGGTGATCCCTGCAGGCACAGGTGATGACACCAAAGCACGTTTTGCAATCGAAAGTTTTTCAAGGTTCCTTTCAGCGAAAAATGATGACAGACGTGCTGCATGGGAAAAAATATGTATCGACTATGCCAGGAACAAAGCCGATAACGGTGTTAAGGATTTCTTCATGAAAAAGCTTCAGCTTGTAGGCGGCGAAGCATCAGCTGATGCAATGAAGGAATACCTTAATAATAAAGATCTCTGCGAACCGGCAGTGGCCGTGATTCTTGCTTCAGGCGGGAAAAATACCGAAGCGATTCTGGCTGAATCTCTTAAGAATGTGAATCTTCCATGTGCACCATCTGTGATGAATGCACTTGCAATAATGAAGTCTGACGCAGCCGTGAAAGAATACATACCTTTCACAAAGGTTATCGACGTGAATACGAGAACATCTGCTTTCAATGCTCTCGCGAACAGCGGCAGTCCTGAAGCTTATGAAACGCTTGCAGCAGCAGCCAAAGAAGCAGCTTACCACTGGGAACAAACAGGAATTACATCTTCACTTCTTACTTATGCAGAGCTCCGGGGTGAAGACGGTGACCTGAAAATGATGGATAAGATCACCAAACTGATCATGGCAAAATGCAATGAGGATGTGACGATACAGAACAAGAGCAGGGCGCTTTCGATATACACCAGGTTTCATGGGATAGACGCCATGCCCATGCTGATCAAAGCGGCCGCTCACACGAACGATAAGTACAGGGCAGCAGCCATGCGCTTCTCACTCGGTATCCCGGGCGAACAGATTGTGAATAGCTGGCTCGCCTTCTATAAAAAAGCGCCGGCCGCTTCAAAACCGCAGCTGATTGCAATGTTCGGTGAAAGAGGTGACAAGCTTGCCGTTCCGGTTATCAATTCAGCCCTGACAGATAAGAATTATGCCGTCAGGACAGAAGCAGCCGGAGCCCTTGCAAAGATCAGCGGACAGGAAGCCATAAGCTCACTGGTCAACTATATGCTTGTTTTCAAAGACGCAAAAGATCAGGCTGCGGCTCAGAATGCGCTGAAAACGGTTATGAAAACCGAGGATCTGCGCTTCATAGAACCGGTTCTTAAAGATGGTCCGGCAGCTTCAAAAAAGACAGCAATAGAACTTATCGCATGGAAGAAGGATCCTAAGTATTTCAGCGATATACTGGAGTTGGCCTCTTCAGGAAACGATACGCTTAAAGCTGCAGCAACCAAGGCTCTCCCGGAGTTGTCAGGCCCTCAGGACCAGCAAAAGCTCATCGATCTTCTTTACAAAACGGATAAGCCTGAGCAGGTAACTGACGTACAGAATGCAATTGCCGCTGCTGCCGGTAAGATCGCCGACCCTGAAAAAAGGTCCGAGACAATAATAAGGGCGGTACATGAGAAAAAAGATTCGGCAACTGGCAAAATGAAGCTTCTTCCTGTTCTTTCAAAAACAGGCGGAAGCGAAGCTCTCTCACTTGTTCTGAATGAGTTCAATAACGGCAATGCGGACATGCGTGATGCCAGCTTCAAAACACTCACCGGATGGAATGATTATACCGCTTCCGCTGCTTTGTTCGAAATAGTGGCATCAGGAAACAAAACATTTGAAGCCCCGGCATTTAATGGTTATATACGCCAGGTGAGAACCGCCGATATCTCACCGGAGCAGAAGTACCTTTTGCTGAGAAAAATCATCCCCTTTGCCGTAAGCCCCGAAAGGAAGGCCCAGGTACTTTCCGAGCTTGGCAGGTGCAAAACTTACCCATGCCTTTTCTATGTATCTCAGTTTCTCGATGATCCTTCAGTTGCATCCGCGGCGGCTTTGGCAGCAATGAACATTGCTCTTCCTGCAGGTGGCACAGGTGAAGGAATGTACGGTACAAAGGTGAGGGATATTCTTAAAACAGCTGGAGGAAAGATCAGCGGTGCAGAGAGTGATTACAACCGGGAGCTGATAAACAAATACCTGTCTTCGATGCCTGCTGACGAGGGCTTCAGATCAATGTTCAACGGGAACGATCTTACAGGCTGGAAGGGTCTGGTTGAAAACCCGGTAGCAAGAGCAAAGATGAAGCCCGCCGAGCTTGCAAAGAAGCAGGCTGAGGCCGACAAGAAAGTTCCGGAGAACTGGACTGTGAAAGACGGGTGCATAGTATTCAACGGAAAAGGAAATAATCTTTGTTCGATTGAACAGTACGGCGATTTTGAAATGCTTGTCGACTGGAAAATAACCAAGGAAGGAGACAGCGGTATTTACCTGAGGGGAACTCCCCAGGTTCAGATCTGGGATACTTCAAGGACCGACGTCGGGGCACAGGTCGGATCGGGAGGGCTCTACAATAACCAGAGAAATCCGTCAAAACCGCTCAAGGTTGCAGATAATCCTGTTGGCGAGTGGAATGCTTTCAGGATCGTGATGATCGGAGAAAAAGTCTCGGTCTGGCTTAACGGGCAGCTTGTTGTGGATAATGTCACCCTGGAGAATTACTGGGACAGGAACATTCCTATTTTCCCGAAGGAGCAGATAGAGCTTCAGGCACACGGAACCGACCTGGCATTCAGGGATATTTACATCAGGGAGATAAATGAGCGCGAGTACAACCTGACGCCGGAAGAAAAATCTCAGGGATTTGTCTCATTGTTCAACGGGCGCAATCTCGACAACTGGGTTGGAAACAAGAAATCGTATGTTGTGGAGGATGGAAATATAGTTGTAAAACCTGCTGATGATTCAGGAGGCAACCTTTATACTGATAAAGAGTATTCCGATTTTATTTTCAGGTTCGAGTTCCAGCTTACTCCTGCAGCGAACAATGGACTGGGGATAAGGGCTCCTCTCGAAGGCGATGCTGCGTATGTAGGTATGGAGCTGCAGATACTTGACGACACAGCTCCTGTTTATGCAAACCTTCAGCCTTACCAGTATCATGGATCCGTATACGGAGTGATCCCGTCAAAAAGAGGTTTTCAGAAGCCTGTAGGTGAGTGGAATTACGAGGAAGTCGAGGTTAGGGGAACGCATATAAAAATAACCCTGAACGGAACTGTTATCGTTGATGGGGATATTGCCGATGCAAGGGACCATGGCACAATGGATCATAAGGATCATCCCGGCTTGAAAAATGAAACAGGGCATATCGGGTTCCTCGGGCATGGCTCCGAGCTGCGGTTCAGAAATATCAGAGTAAAAGATCTTTTAAATACAAGATAATTTTTAACGCAAAGATCGCAAACAGACTTCGCAAGCTCACTCCGGACGCGAAGGTCGCAAAAGTGTTCACCTTGCGTTCTTTGTGTCTTCAAACTTGCGCTCTTTGCGTTTAAATATGATCTGAATATGAAAAAAATCTCATTACTCACGGTTTCTATTATTTTCCTTTCGTGTTCAACATTAAAGCCTCCTGCTCCTTATGGACCACTTCCCTCCGAACGCCAGCTTGCCTGGCACGACCTTGGCTATTATATGTTCGTGCATTTTACTGTTAATACCTTCACAGACAAGGAGTGGGGCTATGGAGATGAACCTGAAACAGTATTTAACCCGACTCAGCTCGACTGCCGGCAATGGGCGAAGACTGCAAAGGATGCCGGCATGAAAGGAATTATAATCACAGCCAAGCATCACGATGGCTTTTGTCTCTGGCCATCTGAATTCACGCAGCATTCCGTCAAAAACTCTTCATGGAGAGACGGACAGGGAGACGTGCTGAAAGAGCTTCGCAAAGCTTGTGATGAATACGGGTTGAAAATGGGTGTTTACCTTTCTCCCTGGGACCGCAACAGCGCGGTTTACGGCACTCCTGAATACCTCACATACTACAGGAACCAGTTGCGTGAGCTCCTTAAAAATTATGGCGATATATTTGAAGTCTGGTTCGATGGCGCAAACGGCGGTGATGGTTTTTACGGCGGGGCGAGAGAGACAAGAAAGATAGACAACAAAACGTATTACGACTGGTCCAATACTCACAACATTGTCAGGGAGCTTCAGCCTTCTGCGGTGATGTTCAGCGATGCGGGACCGGATGTGCGCTGGGTTGGAAACGAGAGAGGGATGGGCAGCCTTACAAACTGGTGCCTGCTTAAAAAGGATGAGATGTATCCCGGCGGCGATTTTGCAAGGATACTCGGAGAAGGTCATGAAAATGGTAATTACTGGGTTCCTGCGGAAGTTGATGTATCGATAAGACCTGGCTGGTTTTACCATGAGAAGCAGGATTCCATGGTGAGGACGCCCGGGAATCTCATGGAGCTTTATTATTCCTCCGTCGGCAGGAACAGCAACCTTTTGCTCAATGTGCCGCCGGACAGGAGAGGTCTCCTCCACGAAAATGATGTCGCATCGCTGATGGTTTTCAAAAAGCTCCTTGATGAAGAGTTTAAAACCGAAGTTGCAAAAGGTAAAAAGGCTGAATCACAGGTAACCAGAGGTAAAGGGTTCAGTGCATCGAACGTGAACGATGGAGATCCGGAAACTTACTGGACGACAAAAGATGATCAGCATTCCGGCGAGTTTATTATAGATCTCGGAACAGAAACCGAAATCAACAGGATTGTTTTGCAGGAGTATATTAAACTGGGCCAGAGAGTTAAGACTTTCACAGTTTCCGCGCTTCAGAACGGCAACTGGTCAAAGCTTATCGATGGCACAACCATTGGCTATAAAGTGATAAGAAAATTCCCTGTTGTCAAAACAACAAAGGTTAAAGTATCGATAGGTGATTCAAAAGCCTGCCCGGTTATCTCGAACGTTGAATTGTACAGGGCGCCGGGGGAGTAAGCGTAGAGCGTGGAGCGTAAAGCGTAGAGGGTAGAGCAAAGGATTCCCTATTCGCTCTTATGCGTTATTGCCTTTAAGCCACCTTAAACATCCTGGCAATCTTCACAGCGGCTGTCACCTGCTCCTTGAGGGCCTTCCAATCCTTTTTCTGGACAATCTCCTTCGTAATGAGATTTGAACCCATTCCGACGCATGTTACGCCGGCATCAAACCATTCTGTGAGATTTTCGAGAGTAGGTTCCACACCACCTGTCGGCATTATGCTTGTCCAGGGGCATGGGCCCTTTATCGATCTTACGAAATCGGCACCTCCGACTGAGTTCCCCGGAAATATTTTGATTATTTCAGCGCCAAGCTCCTCGGCATAATTTATTTCTGTCATTGTTGCGCATCCCGGCGACCAAAGTATCTTTCTCCTGTTGCATACCTTTGCCATTTCAGGGTTAAGCAGCGGTGAGACAATGAAATTAGCGCCGAGCTGGATATACAGGGAGGCTGTTCCTGCATCCACGATGGATCCTGCACCCATTGCAAGCTCCGGCATTTCCTTTTCTGTCCATTTATTCAGTTCGCTGAAAAGCTCGTGTGCAAAATCACCGCGGTTTGTGAATTCGAACACCCTGATGCCGCCTCCGTAGCATGCCTTTATTACATTTCTGCAGACTTCGGGATCCTTGTGATAAAATATCGGGATGATACCTGCTTCTTTTATTTTGAGGATAACATCAACTCTTTTGAAACGTGCCATTGTGCTTTTTTTTAAAATGAACCCAATATTAAAGAAAATATTGAACATTTTAAAATCATGTAAACGCAAAGCATGCAAATTGGCCCGCTCACAATGCTCCGCCGCAAAGAGCGCAGAGTATAAAACTTTGCGTTCTCTGCGCAAATTTCTTTGCGTTCTTTGCATTTAAATAATCAGGTATTTTCTTAATTTCTATCTTAGCGAAGTCAAAAACACCCGATGGTACTTAATTATATCTGGATAGCATTCTTCATCATAGGTTTCATAGTCGCCCTCGCGCAACTGGTTTTCGGAGGCAATACGCAGATTTTCAATGAACTTGTGGCCGCAGTTTTTTCCAATGCAAAAACAGGTTTCGAGATCTCGCTCGGTCTTACCGGCGCTCTTACCTTGTGGATGGGGCTTCTGAAGGTAGGGGAAAAAGGAGGCGTTGTTGCCATACTGGGGAAGATGATAGGGCCGCTTTTCCAGAGGCTTTTTCCCGAGCTGCCGAAAGGCCACCCGGCGCAAGGTTCGATAATGCTCAATATCGCAGCGAACATGCTCGGTCTTGACAATGCTGCAACTCCCCTGGGCCTCAAGGCGATGAAGGAAATGCAGGAAATTAATCCCGATAAGGAAAGGGCATCCAATGCACAGATCATGTTCATGGTGATCAATGCCGCCGGCCTCACAATAATTCCCGTCAGTATAATTGTCTACCGCACACAGCTCGGAGCTGCAAATCCTGCAGACATCTTCATACCCATACTTATTTCTACATTTGCTGCTTCACTAACAGGGATGATCAGCGTTGCCGTAATTCAGAAAATAAACCTTCTCGACAGGGTGGTGCTGGCATATCTTGGCGGACTTACGGCAATAGTGGCAGGAATGATACTTTATTTCAGCAGCCTCCCTAAAGAACAGATCTCAGCTATTTCCACCCTCGCTGCGAACTTCATCCTGATGCTTATAATTGTCACATTCATTGTGCTTGCACTGGTAAAGAAGGTGAATGTGTACGATGCCTTTATTGAAGGCGCCAAGGAGGGCTTCAATGTTGCAATAAAGATCATCCCCTTCCTCGTTGCCATTCTTGTTGCCATTGGGGTGTTCAGGGCTTCGGGAGCGATGGATTTTATCATTGATGGAATTACGGTGTTTTTTGCCTGGCTGGGAGTTGATACAAGATTTACGGGAGCGCTTCCTGTTGCGTTCATGAAACCGCTGTCAGGAAGCGGCGCCCGGGGACTGATGATCGATGCAATGACAACTCATGGGGCGGATTCATTCATCGGAAGGCTGGCATGCACGATGCAGGGCACCACCGATACTACATTTTATATTGTTGCTGTTTACTTCGGCTCGGTGGGGATAAAGAATACGAGGCATGCGATTAGTTGCGGGCTGCTGGCCGATCTGGCCGGGTTTGTGACGGCAATATTGGTTGGATATCTGTTCTTTGGCTAGAAAATTAGGTAATCGGTAACCGGTAGGCACGTACATGGTTTACAGTTCCGAAGACCGAATACCGATAACCGATTACCGAACCTAATATCGAAAATCCCTTAAAATGAATATTCTCCTGACCTCGACCCTTGTCCTCATCAGCATCCTTGCGATCATCCTGCTTACTTCAAAAATGAAGCTGCAGGCTTTCATCGCTCTTTTTCTCGTTTCCGTTTTTCTTGCCTTTACCGCCCTTCCTGCTGAAAAAGTTGTTGCCACACTCAAAACAGGGTTCGGGAACACAATGGCTTCGATAGGTTTCCTGATCATTTTCGGTGCAATTATCGGCATAACCCTCGACAGGACAGGGGCGACCCTGAGCATTGCAAAGTTCATTCTTTCAAAAACCGGTGAAAAAAAGAGCGCACAGGCTCTCGGCATTACAGGTTTTATCGCCGGGATCCCAATTTTTTGCGACTCCGGGTTTATCATTACAAGCGGCCTTGCAAGGTCTTTCAGTGCGAAGGCGGGACTTGCGATGCCCTTTATGGCCACTGTTCTTGCCACATCGCTGTACTCCGTTCATTGCCTGATCCCGCCTCATCCCGGTGCTCTTGCAGCTTCCGGTGTAATAGGGGTGAACTTAGGATACCTTATTATTATAGGAGTGCTGTTTGCAATACCCGGAGCCGTCGCAGCTTTCTTATGGGGAAGATGGATGACAAAAGGAAAAGGATACAAGCCTGCCGTGCTGCCCGGGAATGCTGAAGAACAGGATAGATCTCTTCCTGGCCCATTTCTTTCTTTTATGCCAATTGTGATTCCTTTGCTTTTTATTACACTTAAGTCACTGGCAATCCTCGTCGATAAGGACCCGGCAAGCACTCTTAACAGGATCCTTTATTATCCCGGTGAGCCTGTATTTGCTCTTGCCATCGGGGCGATACTTGCCTTATTCCTGCTAAAGAACAGGTCAGTGGTTTCGATGAACGCACTTTTCTCGGAAGCAGTCGAAAAGGCAGGGCCGATACTCATAATAACCGCGGCAGGCGGCATGTTCGGGATGGTAATAAAGGAAACAGGGACAGGCGAAGCCCTGGGCAAATTCCTTTCAGGTTCCTCACTCGGCCTAGCCATACCATTCATTATTGCAGCAATTATGAAGACGGCCCAGGGTTCCTCGACAGTGGCGATTATAACCACAGCATCCTTTGTTGCGCCCATGATGTCATCCCTGGGACTTGATTCAGAATGGGGAAAGCTCCTTGCAATGCTTTCAATGGGGGCCGGATCGATGATCGTCTCGCATGCAAACGATTCATATTTCTGGGTTATATCGAATTTCGGCGGAGTCGATCCGACAGTTAACCTGAAAGTCTATTCGACCTCAACTATTGTTATGGGAATAACAGTATTCGCCTGTGTCTGGATTACTTCATTAATAGTTTTATAAAAA
>DATGWQ010000020.1:0-22663 GCA_035299385.1 Bacteroidales bacterium
GGTCGAAAATTGCAAGGCTTGGCCTGAACTTTTCAATCACTGATTCAGCTTCTGCCTGGCTTTCGACAGCCATGGTCTTATAACCTGCTTTCCCGAGAGCATAAACGGTCTGGAAAAGATAATCCGGGTCGTCGTCAGCTATCAGGATGGTAAAATCGCTTTTTTTCATCTATCTATTACAAATTTCTTAAAAATCTGATTCATATCCTATTTAATGATAAATGTTACAAAAATAACAAAGGGAAGTCTTTTCATCTTAACCCTTTCCATCCCTTTCACATTTCTGTCATCTTAAACCTGTCCCTGCCCTTTAAACTGTCATCTTAACCCTATCCTGCCCTTTCCCTTAAACAATAAGCGAAAGGGTGATATCTCAGTTTTTGTGGGATCGAGCCCCCCTTTTTATAAGGGCAGGGGTTGGGTAGGGTTAAAATACTAAATCATATCCCTCTCGGCAACACAATCCTGAATGTGGTTCCTGTCTGCCCTCTTGCGGGATCGGTATTTGAATCTACTGTTATCTGCCCTTTATGCATCTTCACGATGCCGTAAGCTGTTGCCAGGCCCAGTCCCGTTCCATGTCCTATGCTCTTTGTGGTGAAGAAGGGCTCGAATATTTTTGCACGGTCCTCCTCCCTTATGCCTGTCCCTGAATCCGATATGATGAAGAAAACATCACTGAGAGTGTCTTCAATCCTGATCCTGATCTCTCCTCCCTGGGGCATCGCATCTATGGCATTCTTAACCAGGTTGGTCATTACCTGCGTCATCTGCTCCGAATCGAGCATCGCGTCAGGGTTTGTTGTGTGATCATCTGTAATGATCCTGATCCTCTGTGGAACGATTATGCTTGCAAGGCTCTGGCTCACCAGTGTTTTTATATTCACATGCTGATGATTCACCTGGTTCTTCCTTGCAAAATTCAGCAGCCCTGCAACGATCTTTTTGCATCTTTCAGCCTGTTCCACAATGAGCTTGAGATCCTCCCTGACGGGTGCCCCTGCAGGAGCCTCATCGAGAAGTATGTTACTGTACATGATTACAACGCCCAGGGGATTATTCAGCTCATGGGCAATGCCGGCCGAGAGCTGTCCCATATGTGCAAGCTTCTCCGATTGCTTGAGGGCCTGCCTCATCGATGAAAGCTTTTCGTTTGAAAGAGCAAGGTCTTTAACAGATTTGTGAAGCTTCTCTATGGTATAAGGGAGACACATTTCAACCTCTGCAAGGCCCTTCTTTATTGCAATTGCATGTTCCACACATGTCTCATAGCCACACGCCCCGCAATCGAGCTGATCCTTGCTTGTCTTCTTTCCCATCTGCAGAAGCACTTCGGCCACATCCTTTTCGTTCATCTCGCCGGCAGACCTGGAATCAGTTCTGTGCCTGACAGAAAGATCGAGTGCAGAAAATTCATCGTAGTACATCTTCCATTTTTGCCGGTCGAGGGATGCCTTTTTCTCCCTTGCGTAAGTGCTTACAAGGGCCCGCCTGTTATATTGTTTCCCGTTTTTCGAAAGCCCCGGGCCCATGATGCACCCTTCGCAGCAGAGAAGCTCCATGTGCTGCCTGATTAATCCTGCTTCAAATTCCTTGAGTGCATTCTGAAAATCAATTCTGCCTTCAGCTGCGACAATACTTCCCGTAACTGCGTCATCGCTGATGTCAGCAGCCTGGAGGAGGCCTCTGGCAACCGGGAAGATGGCTCCTTTTCCGCCATGAGGTTCATCAAAATCCGAATGGGTCCCTGCATCTGCAATAATACCGCCGTCAGCAAAAAGATCCCTGAGTTCTGTAAATGTCAAAGCTTCATCTATTTCGCTGCTCTCGGCTTTTTTAGCCACGCACGGTCCAATAAAAACCACTTTGATGTCATCGCCAAATCTATTCCGCATAACCCTGCTCATGGCAACCATCGGTGAAACCACCGGTGCAAGGTTTTCAGTAAGTGAAGGATGATGGAGCTTTATATAATTAACAATTGAAGGACAATCCGAAGAGATGTACAGTTGCCTGTTCTCTTCCACCAGCTGCCTGTACTTTCCCGCAACAAGGTCTGCCCCGAACGACACTTCTGCAACATATGCAAATCCAAGCTTTCTTATCATGCCTACAAGAGAGCGGAAATTGATATCGGGGAATTCAGCCGGGAAACTGGGGGCAACAATAGCAGCGACAGGCTCACTGCATTCAAGCATCTTTAAAACCCTGTCGGTGGTGTTGAGGAAAACCTTTGCGCCCTGGCTGCAGACTTTCGTACAGTTTCCGCATGCAATACACCTTTCATCAATAACTTCCGCCTGCCCGCCAACAATACGGATAGCCTTGGCCGGACATTCCCTCACGCAGGTGTAGCATGTACGGCAGAGCTCTTTTATAGTGTAAACCAGCATATGGAATTATTTCGGTCACAACAGCACATTCCGCTTTTCGAAATGCGTGAAAAATATACTCCTGTCCTTCTGCATCATGTCATAAATGTTTATGCATGAAGGAGATTTGCATGGAAGGTTGACGGCTTCAACCTCGGTGGACTGGTAAACAAGCCTGGTCCTGTTTTTGATTTCATCCCTTGAAGGGCTGAAGGGAAGTCCTGCCCCGTGCACACATCCGCCCTGGCATGCGACAACCTCGATAAGGTCATATTTTTTGCCCGATGCAATTGCGGCTTTCAATTTTTCGAGCCCCGTCATTCCGTCCACAAGTGCAGCCTGGATCTCGACATTCCCGGCCTGCATTGTCACTTCCCGGAAAATGCTTCCTGCCCTCAGCTTCTTGAAAATAAGCTTATCAGGTTCGCTCTTCAGCTTCCTGAAATAATAAAGCCTTAAAATGCTCTCGATCATTCCCCCTGCAACCTCGGAAAGAATTGCCGAGGAGCTTCTTCCTGACATTGGTTCATCGGCAGGTTCGGGATCAATATTGGTGGTGTCGATTCCATAAAGCCTTATCAGCCTTGCCAGCTCGCGCACTGTGAGAACCGCGTCGACATCGCTCAGCCCTTTCCTGGTCATACCGTCGCGCCTTGCTTCATATTTTCCTGCCATGCAGGGGGTGGCCGAAACAGAAAATATCTCTTCAGGCTTCACCCTGAGCTGATCTGCAACCAGTGTTTTGATGAGCGCCCCTGTTATCTGCTGGGGAGCTTTTACCGTAGACATGTTAGGCAGAACCGAGGGCATGAACTGCTCTGCATACTTTACCCAGGCCGGGCATGAAGAGATGTAAAGCGGGCCCATTTTCTTCTCCAGTCTCTCTTCAAGCTGTGAGGTCATTTCCGAGATGCTGATGTCGGAGCCGGTCCCGGTCTTGTAAATCTTATCAAAGCCGATCTTGCGCAATATTGCGTTGAGCACACGGTCGAAATCGCGCGTGTACTTCATGCCAAGCTCTTCCGCAATACCGTATACCACCATTGAAGAATATTGTATCGCCTTGATTATCTCGGGTTTGTTAAGATAATCCTGGACCTCGGTGATGTTATGTTTTTCATGAAGGGCTCCGGTGGGGCAAACCAGCACACACTGCCCGCAGTGAACGCAGCTTGAAAAATTGAAATCCCTGTCCATCGCAGCGCCAACATGAGTCTGCCTTCCCTTATTAATAAAATCGAGCGAATTTGCAGTTATCACTTCCTCGCATACTCTCACGCACCTTCCGCAAAGAATGCACTTTGACAACTCCCTCACGATTGCCGGGCTCGACTGGTCGAGTCTCATCTTGATTTTTCGTGAAGGGATCCGCCGTTCCCTGATATTCAGCTCTTCCGCAAGCCTCTGAAGCTCGCATTTAAGATTCCTGTCGCAATACAGGCAGTTGTCCGGATGATTTGAAAGCAGGAGTTCAACAATTGTTTTCCTGGCAGTGATGACCCTTGGTGAATGGGTCTTTATCTTCATCCATTCTTCAACCTGCTGTGAGCAGGCCGTAACAAGCCTTTCGCGGCCTTCAACCTCCACAACGCACATCCTGCACGCGCCTGTCGGGGTGAAATCCTTCATGCGGCAGAGGGTGGGAATGATGATGCCATTCCGGTTCAGGGCAGAGAGGATCGTCTCTCCTTTCTCTGCTTTTATCTTCTTATTATTTACATGTATAGTGAAAAGCATAAGCTACTTTACCATTATTGCGCTGAACTTGCATATGTCGTTACATACTCCGCAACCGGTGCATTTTTCACTGACGATGAAATACGGCTGGAGCCTTGTTCCGTAAATCGCATTAACAGGACACTTTGACGCGCAGGCCGTACAGCCTGTACATTTGTCCACATCGATTGAAAAGGTTCTGAGTCCGCGGCACACATTTGCCCTGCACTTCCTGTCGAATATATGTTCCTCGAATTCGTCCCTGAAGTTTTTCAGGGCGCTCATGAATGGATTGGGTGCCGTTTGTCCGAGTCCGCATAATGAAGTGTCTTTCATCACTGAAGCTATGGTCTCGAGCTGCATAACGCCCTTAAATCGCTCGAGTGTCGTTCCTGATTCCTCGTTTACGGGTTTGCGGATGACGCTCTCAAGGATCTCGAGCATCCGTCCTGTACCCTCACGGCACGGGATGCATTTCCCGCAGCTCTCGTTCCTGATGAATTCCATATAGTACCTTACCAGGTCGACCATGCAGGTATTTTCGTCGATTATGACGAAGCCTCCTGCACCCATGCCCACGCCGTTCTCCCTCAGCACATCAAAATCGACAGCAAGGTCGAGAGTCTCGGGTGTTATAAACGAACCTGAAGCCCCGCCGAGCTGTATTGCCTTGAACTCCCTTCCCTCTCGTATTCCGTCAGCAATATCTTCAAGAAGAGTTCTTATCGGCGTTCCCATCTCCACTTCAACAACGCCAGACAGCCGTCCTTTTCCTGCAATGGCGAACAGCTTAGTGCCCGGGCTGTCGGGAGTGCCGAGCGACCTGAACCATTCAGGCCCCTGCTGCATGATCACGGGAACATTCATCAGCGTTTCGACATTGTTTATTACAGTTGGCTTGCCGAACAGCCCCGCTGTGGTAGGATAAGGCGGCTTGATCTGGGGCATGCCCCTCTTTCCTTCCAGGGTGTTGATGAGGGCCGTTTCCTCTCCGCATACGAAAGCGCCCGGCTCCTTCCGGATTATTATATCGAGGTTGTACCCGCTTGAGAATATGTTGTGACCAAGCAGTCCGTAGCCCCTTGCCATGTCGATTGCACGCTGAAGTCTTCTGCTTGCATGCTCTGATCCTGACCTGATGAATATTATTGCATTGGATGCCCCGATCGCATATGATCCTATTGCAATACCTTCGATCAGACGATGGGGATCGCTTTCGAGGACTGTCCTGTCGGTGAATGCACCGGGATCACTCTCTTTTGCATTGCATATAAGGTACCTGCCATTGGCGGGAGTGTTCAGCGCATTTTTCCATTTAAGCCCTGTAGGGTAACCTCCGCCGCTCCTTCCACGAAGGCCGCTTTTCTCAATAATATCGCAAACCTCTTCGAATGTGTAATGCTTTATTGCTTTGATGAATGAGAGGTAACCACCCCGTGCAATATATTCTTCAATGCTTTCAGGATCGTAGCAGCCGCAGTTTCCCAGGATAACCCGTTTCTGGTGCCTGAAGTACGGGAGTTCGTCAATAAACGGAATACCCGGCCAGAGCTCGAATCCTTTAGAACCTGATTGTCCGACAAGATCCTCTTCTGAAATATCGTTGTGAAAAACGCCATTCAGGAGAGGCTCAACTTTCTCTTCAGTGATATTCCTGAAGAATAATCTGTTTTTACCGGGAATATGAATACAGACAAGAGGCTCGAAATTTGAGGGCCCGGTGCATCCAACGGAAATGAGGGTGGCACCCGGAGAGTTTTCACCGATATAATTCGACACGGCAGCGTATGTCTTCAGGGATCCTGCGATTATGCTGCTCGTACCCGAGGAAATGGAAATAACAGGGTGATCCGGTTTCTCACGCCTGATCTTCTGAAGCGCTCTTTCAGTTTCTGCCGGGAGTGTGTCCGACTCGTACAGCAGCACTTTTTCCGTAAGAAAAGTCTTCAGGTCTTCCATGCAAGGTTTCAGTCGTTTTCAATTATATATTTCAGGCGCTTTATCAGCTCCGGAACCTGGCCCGGAGTGACCCGTAGATGAAATTCATCATTTATATTCAGGACAGGTCCGTTAACGCAGCCTCCCATGCATGAGAAAATTTCATAGCTGACGAGCCCGTCGCGGGAAGTCTGGCCGGGCAATAAGCCTGTCTCTTCCTTTATCCTGCCGATCACAGCCTGTGAGCCGTTAAGAAAACATGAAGTCCCGTGACAAACCTTTATCCTGATCTTTCCCGAAGGGATGAACCTGAACCTGTCATAAAAAGTGGCAAGTCCGTATATCTTAGTAGTGCTGAGTCCGAGAAAACTTCCTATCTTTACTATAGCTTCTTCAGAAAGGTAACCCGATTCAGCCTGGATATCCTGGAGAATAGGAATAAGCTCTTCCCTCCTGCCCGGCTTGTACCTTTTTAATATGTCTTCTATCTCAGCCATAAAGCTAATTTAGACAAAGATAAATTTTTTTATTGTTAATAATTAAACATTGTTATAAAAATAACAATTAAGTTAGAAATATCTCAGGCTGGGTAACTTATTGTATATCTTCAGCTTAACAAAATGAAAGCATAATTCGTGATACTGTTCCTTAAAATTACATTATGCCTAAACATCGATTCTGATAATAAAAAACAGTGAAAATCAGGATAATTGAAGCAATCAAAAAATAATTACCTTTGGACTGTTGTTTATTTGTGAACAGTAAAGAGTGGCCATAAAGATAGAAATGCAGATCTGCCTTGGAAGCTCCTGCTTTTCAAGAGGAAACAAGGATGTGGTTATGTTCATCAGGGAATACCTGCGCAACAACCATCTCGACGACAGGGTGGTCTTCAAGGGGGCACGCTGCATGGGACGATGCAGTAACGGGCCAAACCTGACAATAAACGGTGTGCCCTTCGAGGGTGTCACATTATCCAAGATCGAAGGGCTTCTTGAAAAGGAGTTCGGCAAGCTCATACAGTAAACCAGTATCAGTCTATGACAGTCAGAAAACCTGTTATCTATATAAATGATGAAAAATGCAGGAATTCATATTCCTGTGTCCGTGTATGCCCCGTCAATGCAATCGAGGTAAAACCTCAAAAAGCACATCCTTTCATAATGCCTGAGAAATGCATAGGCTGCGGGCTTTGCTATGTTGCCTGCACGCCTCATGCAATTGAATTCCGGGACTCCCGGGAAGAGGTTAAGCAGCTTCTTTCTTCTGGAAGAAAGACTGCCGCACTGATAGAGCCAAGCATTGCATCGGAATTTGACGACATAACTGATTACCGCAAGTTTGTTGCAATGATCAGGCGTCTCGGTTTCGATTACGTTCATGAAGTCTCTTTCGGTGTCGATCTCATAGCTGCTTCGTATGCAAAACTGTTCTCAAAGTCTGAGGGAAAATATTACATAACCGCCAACTGCCCGGTAATGGTCAATCTTGTCAGGAAATATAAGCCCGAGCTCGTTCCCAACCTTGCACCACTGGTCTCGCCAGTGATTGCAACAGCAACAGTTTTAAAGGAGCTTTACGGACAGGAAGTCGCGACTGTGCTCATCGGCCCCTGCATAGACGCCAAGGATGAAGCATTATACAACGAAGATGGAAAGAAGGTGGATGGCGTTCTGACATTCATAGAGCTGCGCCGGCTGTTCGATGAAATGAACATCCAGGAAAGATTTGTAAAGATGTCGGATTTCGATCCGCCGTTCGGCAACTGGGGAGCTCTTTATCCTCTTCCCGCAGGTATCATACAGGCAGGCGGAATTAAAAGGGATATGGTATCGAGCAGTGTCATTACCGCTTCGGGAAAGGAGGAAATACTGGAGGCGGTAAGAGATTTCGACAATCACATCGATTCGATAAAACATCATTTTAACCTGTTCTTCTGTCACGGATGCCTCCTCGGCCCCGGGGTGAAGAACCATACCGAACGTTTCAAAAAAAGATCGCTTGTAAGGCAGTATGCGGAAAAGAGGGTGGCAAAACTGAACAAGGCTCAATGGGAAAAGGATATGGAAAAATGGATGAAGCTCGATTTTTCCAGGACCTTCAATCCGGATGACCAGAGGATTGCGGAGCCACCGGCAGAAGCTGTGGCTGAAGTTCTTAAGATCATCGGCAAGGAAAATCCCGAAGAGGAGCTCAACTGCGGTGCGTGCGGATATCTTTCATGCAAAGATTTTGCAGTCACCGTGGCGAAGGGGCTTGCTGTTCCGGAAATGTGCCACACCTTCAACCTCAGGAACAAGCAGGAATACATCGAGACGTTACGTCAGACAAACAGGAAATTAGCGGAGACAAAGAAAGCGCTGAAGGAATCGGAGGAGCTGGCACGGCGTGAGAAGGACATTGCCCAGAGTGCATCGGACATGATGAACAACATGCTGGAGAAGCTGCCCACCGGAGTAGTGATCGTCGACCATAATCTAAAGATACTTCACTCAAACCTGAGCTTCATTAATATAATAGGCGAAGACGCTAAAGCAATAGCAGATGTAATACCGGGACTTGCCGGGGCAGACATCAAAACCCTTGTTCCGTTCAACGTGTACAACATGTTCAGCTTCGTGATAAAGGAAGACGAGCCTGTTGTCAGCAAGGATGTGCACTTCGAGGAAAAGATGCTTAACATAAGCATATTCCCGATAAAGAAGAACAAGATGTGCGGAGCCATTATCCGCGACCTCTATTCTCCCGAGGTCCAGGCTGAGGAAGTTACAAGCAGGGTCACTGAAGTTATCGAGAAAAATCTCGAAATGGTCCAGAAGATCGGATTCCTTCTGGGAGAAGGCGCATCGGAGACGGAGCAGATGCTCAATTCTATTATCGAATCTTACAAATCAAAGAAGAGAGGTATCACCAATCCGGGGAATCATTAGTGGACAGGAATTTCTTTATCGAGGTAAACAGCCAGCAGCGAAATCACCACGAGGGAAGGATCTGCGGGGATGTCTTTCTTTACCGTTATATAAAGGAGGAAAACAGGGTAATTGCTGTCCTTTCTGATGGAATGGGCCATGGCGTTAAGGCCAATGTACTGGCGACGCTCACATCGACAATGGCGATCAACTTCACCCGTGAGCACAAGGAAGTTGACAGGATAGCCGAGATAATTATGAACACCCTTCCTGTTTGCAGTGAGAGAAAGATAAGCTATTCCACCTTTACCATAATAGATATTGAGAGCAGCGGGAAAGTCAATATCCTGGAATACGATAACCCCGGCACGATAATATTGAGGGGAAGATCACTTCTCGACGCACCATGGAAAAAAGTTGTGCTGCAGAAAGGGAAACATGCAGGCAAGATCCTTAAATCGTGCTCATTTCTGCCTGAAAAGGAGGACAGGATAATCATGTGCTCAGACGGAGTGTCGCAGAGCGGAATGGGAAGCGAAACGTACCCTTTCGGCTGGGAAAGGGACAATATTGCCGAATACGCCTCTGACCTGGTTTCGGGTGAAGCTTCCATTTCTGCATCTGTCCTTGCAGGCAAGGTTGTAACGATGGCGCACAAGAATGACAGCTACAAGGCTATGGACGACATAAGCTGCGCAGTCATATATTTCAGGGAGCCAAGGAAGCTTCTTCTCTGCACAGGCCCTCCTTATGAAAAAGATAAAGATACGGAGCTTGCCGTGAAGGTGAAGGATTACAGCGGTAAAGTCATATTGTGCGGGGGTACGACTGCTGACATAATCGCGAGGGAGCTCAACAGGACGATAGTTGATGAGCTGATCTTCGAAGATCCCGACCTGCCTCCCGAGAGCTTCATAGACGGCATCGACCTTGTCACCGAAGGTATTCTCACACTTCAAAAGGTCAATGAGATTCTGAAAACCTATAACAACAGCGTGAAACTCGGCAAAGGGCCTGCGGATAAGATAGTAAGGCTTCTGATGGAAAGCGATGAAATACATTTTGTTATCGGTACAAGGATCAACATAGCTCACCAGGATCCGACGCTGCCGGTCGACCTTGAGATAAGGAGAACCGTGGTGAAGAGGATTGCCAGGCTGCTGGAGGAGAAGTGGCTGAAGAAGGTCACTTTCGAATATATCTAAATTCATTTTTAAACGCAAAGAAAGCAAAATGCTCTGCGACCTTTGCGAAGGCTGCTTATGCGAAGGCAAATTTGGGTACTCCGCGTTAAGCTTTTTTTTCTTTCATGAATTCAATCGTTTTCCTGAAAAGATGCGGCTGGATATCAGGATGGGTGTTGTTTTCCGTGAAGTGATCGGAAAACATCACTTCGGCAATTTCAGAAATGTCGGGAATTGGGCCAATCTCAGTAACATCAGCCAGGTAGAGCCTCCCCCACCCTGTATGCCCGTCTTTGAGCACAGAGTACGTTGAAACGCATTGAATCGAGAATTTCAGTGATCCGGTCTCTTCCATCAGTTCCCGTGAGGCTGCCTGGTCAGAATTCTCGCCTTCCTCGATATGTCCTCCGGGGATCTCGAATGTGCTCCTTTCGTGATGCCGAACAAAGATCCATTTTCCGTCGTAACGGGCGCTTATTACCGAATAAGTCAGCTTTACCTCAGGATCAAAATAAGGAGCATAGAACTTTACAATAGTTTCCACCTGCGTCTAGAAATCGATTGAAGAATTAATTTTGAGTAAATTTATGGTTTATTTCTCTTTATGCTCATCCTTCTTTTCATTCTGATCATTTCAGAGTTCCTGTCGCTGATCGTTCTAAGACAGCACCTGTTTAATTTTTCAAGAACGGCGTATTATATTTCTGTCCTTATCCATTTTATTCTGAGCATATGGCTCTGGATTATTTTCATTGCTGTTTCACGTTATCCCGGATTTTTTGATTCCCCTGATAATGTGTCGAACCAGATGGCGCTGATAGGACTGATATGCGGACTGGTGATCCCGAGATTTTTTTATATTGTCCTGCATTATTCGGGGAAGCTGGCAAGGATCAAAACCGGCGGTCATGTAAGATGGCTGACAACTGCCGGGCTGATTGCCGCCGGAGTGATATTTATAGTGACTGCTGCAGGCACGACTGTCGGAAGGTTCAATTATAAATATGAAAATGTCAGTGTCGGGATAAAAGGACTTCATAAGGACCTGGATGGTTTCAGGATAGTTCAGATTTCGGATCTGCATCTTTCGGGCTTTTATCATCATGCCAGGTCTCTTGAAAATGTGCTTAAGAAGATCAATGAACTTCATCCTGACTTAATGATCAACACTGGTGATTTTGTCACATTCGGATGGAGGGAGCTAGGAAGGAACGATACAATCCTTTTAAAAGCATCAGGCAAATACGGCTCGTTTGCCATCCGGGGGAATCATGATGCAGGCACGTATCATCCGTACTTTACTGAGGCGGACAGAAAGAATAATATCCTGCTTATAAGGGATTTCATCAGGTCATGCGGCTATAATCTCCTTGAAAATGAGCATATTATCCTGAGAGTAGGTTCTGCAAATCTCGCTCTTATAGGCGTTACCACGGGCGGAAGGTATCCGAACGTGACTCATGGAGATATAGATACAGCAATGGCCGGCCTCGACAGCTCGGATTTCAATCTTTTGCTTACGCATGATCCTAATCACTGGCTTGAGAAAGTTAAAGATGAAAGAAAAGATATTAACCTGACTTTATCGGGTCACACACATGGAATGCAGATGGGAATACTTACAAAAAAATTCAGGTGGAGCCCATCGAAATATTTCTATCCTCATTGGAACGGGTTGTATTCCGGAGGTGAACAGTATCATTATGTAAACAGGGGATTGGGAGTCCTTGCAATTCCGTTTCGTATATGGATGCCTCCGGAGATAACAGTTATTACCCTGAACAGAAAATAAAAACGGGAAGCTGGTGCTTCCCGTCGTTATTACCCTCCCATATAGAAATCATCTGCTTATTTCTGAGGATTTGAGGACCTCTGTGTTGAAGATGATCCGGATTTGTCATTGGTTGATGACGACGATTTTCCTGATTTGGAAGTCTTGTCATTTTTATCCTTTGACATTCCTGAAGATTTGCTGCTTGATGATGAACCGGATGTTGAACCCTGGCTCTTGACAGATGAAGAGCTCTGTCCTGCTGCGCCCTGACCTGAGTGCTGTTTGTCAAGATATTTTTCTTTGTATATCTTGTAGTTATCATCACCAATGATAGCTTTTATTTCTTTCTCTTTCTCTTTCTCTTTTTCGTTAGTTGAGCTGCTTGCGGTGCTGCTTGTTCCCTGTTTTTCGTATTTCAGGAGAACATCATGAAGCCTCTGTTCCTTTTCGGAATCAAGATTGAATTCAGATTTCATCCACTGAACCTCCTGGTTAACTCTTGCTTCTGCTGAGCTTGAACCCATTCCGCTCTGTGTTGAAGTACCGCTCTGGGTTGATGTACCTGTACGTCCTGACTGGCTGCTGCCTGAACTTACTCCTGACTGTCCTGACTGTGTTGAAGTACCTGACTGTGTTGAAGTACCTGTACGGCCTGACTGGCTGCTACCTGACTGGCTCGATCCGCTGCCATATGTTCCTGAGCTGGAACCCTGACCTGACTGTCCGGACTGAACACCAGACTGTGAACCCATTCCGCTCGAGCTGCTTCCGGACTGGCTGCTTCCGGACTGAACGCCACTCTTATTCTTGTCCTGGTCTGTGCTTATACCTGACCCTGTTTTGTCCTGCTGGCTAGGCTGCTGATAAACGCCAGAACTCGACGACCCCGACGACCCCTGCGAGCCCGATGTCCCCGACTGCCCCTGCTGTCCAAAAGCTGTTGTCACGGCTAATGACACAGCAGCTACTGCTAAAAATCTCATTCCTTTTTTCATAACTCAATTTTTTAAGTTAACTCAAATTATTTAAGTTTTTACTAATTTTAAATACATGAGAGTAACATGTAATTTTTTAAAAGGTTGGGATGTAAAGTTTAGTAATACAGTGTTTTATGAATACTTTAACATAATCTGCCTTACACAGGGCCCATTTTAACAAAAGCTTAACAACTACCGGCGGACATGCTGCTATAATGATTTTAACGGTTAAAAAATCAAACAATGAAAAAACTGGTTTTTGCGTCAGTTATCCTCTTACTCATTTCATGCAGGAACATGGTGGAAAATACTGCTATAAGGATAAATCAGCTCGGGTACAGACCTGATGACATCAAGACAGCCGTTTTCATAAGTACTAAAAAAATCAGGCTTGATCACTTCGATCTGGTTGACGCAGCATCCGGAAACGTAATCAGAACTTTCAATGCCCTGCCGTCAGAGCCGCTGGATCAGTTCATAAGCTGTTACAGGCTGCCATTTACAGGGCTGAGATCCTCAGGAACATACAGGATAGAAGCAGGAAAAATCTCATCTCCTGCATTCAGGATAGGAAATGACGTTTATGACGGAACTGCTGATTACCTTTTAAACTACATGCGCCAGCAGCGTTGCGGTTATAATCCATGGCTTAAGGATTCGTGTCATATGCAGGATGGCTATGAGATATATGGAAAAGGCGATTCCACCCATATTGATGCCACAGGAGGATGGCATGATGCTGCTGATTACCTTCAGTATGTCGCAACATCTGCTAATGCTGTATACCAGATGCTGTTCGCATTTTCCGAGAACCGCATTTCATTCAATGATAAGTATGGGGCAAACGGCTTGCCCGGAGCTGACGGAACAGCAGATGTGCTGAATGAAATAAACTGGGGCCTTGAATGGCTGTTAAAGATGAATCCCCGAAAAGGTGTCATGTACAACCAGATTGCTGACGACCGGGATCATATTGGATTCAGGTACCCAGACAAGGATACGGCCAATTACGGAAAGGGACGTGAACGACCGGTTTATCTATGCACGGGGAAACCGCAGGGCGTCTTCAAATATGTAAACAGGGCTACAGGAATAGCCTCCACTGCAGGGAAATTCGCTTCAGCGTTTGCAAAAGCAAGTGAAGTATATAAAACATCGGATCCTGAGTATTCAGGATTGCTTCTTCAAAAAGCGCGGGATGCATTCGAATACGGATTGGCTAATCCGGGAGCCTGCCAGACAGCTCCATGCAGGGCGCCATATTTCTACGAGGAAGACAACTGGACGGATGACATGGAACTGGCAGCCGTTGAGCTGTACAATTCAACAGGTGAACAGGGGTACCTTGACAAGGCATATGAATTCGGTAAGAAGGAACCTGTCACACCATGGATGGGCAGCGATACGGCACGGCATTACCAGTGGTATCCGTTTGTCAACATGGGACACCCGGGAATTGCCAGGGCGAACGGAGAAAAAGACAGGACCTTTATCACCTATATGAGAAGAGGACTCGACACCGTCAGGATCAGGGCAGAAAAAAACCCTTTTCTGGTGGGAGTTCCATTTATCTGGTGTTCAAACAACCTGGTAACCGCTTTCATTACACAGGCTCATCTTTATGCCGAAATCTCAGGAGACAGCTCATATGCCGAACTTGAAGCAGCCCACCGCGACTGGCTTTTCGGGTGCAATCCCTGGGGCACAAGCATGGTGGTCGGCCTTCCTGAAAACGGTGATTACCCGGTAAATTCACATTCATCATATGTTATAAAGGGAGAGCAGGTATACGGAGGACTGGTTGACGGGCCTGTTTATTCAAGCATTTTCAGGGCACATGCAAAATATGTCGCCCTTACTCATGGCGATCCCTATGCGGCTTTTCAGACGAGGATGGCGAATTACCATGATGACATAGGAGACTACACCAGCAATGAATGTACCATGGACGGCACTGCATGCCTTGTTTATTATCTCTCTGAATTGGCAAATATCGGAAATGGCAACCTGGTTATTGATCATGGTGCGGTTACAAGAATGGACACCACGAAGAGGAACATTTGGCTTTGCTTCACAGGGCATGACCTGAATGACGGATTTGAACATATTATTTCTGTCCTGAAAGATCACAGGATAAAAGCTTCATTCTTTCTTACCGGCGATTTCATCAGGGATAAGGCAAACGCTCAAACAATAAAAAGACTAAAGACAGAAGCGCACTACATAGGACCGCACTCGGACAAACACCTGCTTTACTGCCCCTGGGAGAAGAGAGACTCGCTCCTTGTGACCAGAACTGAGTTTTTGAAGGACCTTGACAGGAATTTCCAGGCACTCTGCGCTGCAGGAATAAGCCGTAAAAATTCATCCGTCCTCATGCCACCCTACGAGTGGTACAACGATAGTATAAGCTCATGGGCCAAAGCCTCAGGTCTCAGGATAATCAACCTTTCGAAAGGAACAATAACCAGCCAGGACTGGACATACCCGCGCAAAGATGGAGCATATTTCACAAGTGATTCACTCATGAAAAATCTTGTTTCATATGAATCGAAAAAGACGATGAACGGCTATATCCTTCTTATCCATCCCGGAACCGATCCCCGCCGCACTGACAAGTTCTACAACAGGCTCGATGAAGTTCTGAATTATCTGGAAAAAAAGGGATATAGTTTCAGGACTTTCTCTGAAATTTGATTTTTTAAATTTCCTTTGTTCCCTTGTTCTCACGAAAAGATTGGCAATCGGTACAAGGCATGAACGAAATTAAATACAAAGTCATTTATTCTTCACGGCGGACCCTGGGCATCAGTATTCTTCCGGATGCTTCAGTAACAGTGAGGGTTCCATACAGGACCCCGGAAAAGACTATCCTGAAGATGGTGAATGACAAGGCTTCGTGGATACAAAAACATTCTGAGAAGTTCAGGAACAGAATATCTGAAAATCCACCGGTGAGTTATTCAGATGGTGATAAACACCCTTTCAGGGGAAAATCATTTGCACTCAGGATCGAGAAATCCTCAAAACCTTACTGCAGATTTTTGGATGAAAACATCGAAATAGGTACAGCTTATCCAGACAAGTCAGAAGCTGTCCGATACATACTTCAGCAGGGATACAGGAGAGAGGCAAACTTCATATTTCCGTCAACTCTGAAAAGGATACTCGAAGAGAGGAGTCCCTACGGATTTCAGGTGACAAGGCTTAATATCAGGTCCATGAAGAGCCGGTGGGGAAGCTGCTCGAATAAAGGAGTGATCAGTCTCAATACCGAGCTGATAAAGCTTCCGGCGGTTTATCTCGAATATGTGATCCTCCATGAGCTCTGCCATCTGAAGCATCACAACCATGGTGAGGGTTTTTACATGCTGCTTGAGGAGCTTTTTCCAGATTGGAAGAAAGTAAGAAAAGAGCTAAAAGGGTATACATTAAGATAAAAAGGGTTACACAGAGTTTCACAGAGAAGACCCAGAGAACACAGAGGAGAAATGGGTAGAGACGTGCAAATTGCGCGTCTCTACGAGAGAATCCCATAAAACTCTGTGTTCCTCTGTTGACCTCTGTGGTTCCCTGTGTAATGGATTTCTAGATTTCGATTTCCTGACCTCTGGCAGGCACCTCGACATTCTGAAATCCCTGGGTTTTGAGATAATCAGAATATTTCTTCTGAGTTTCGAACTCGCCGTGGACAATAAAGGTTTTTTCAATGCTGCTCTTATCCTGGCAGCCCAGGAAAGACACCATTTCCTTATAATCGCCGTGTCCGCTCAGGGATTCAATCTTCCTTATCCCGGCATTGATCGGGTGAACTTCGCCATGGATGGAAACCTCTTTTATGCCGGACTGGATTCTTGCTCCGAGGGTTTCCGGTGCACAATAACCTACAAACAATACAGTATTGTCCGGATCTGAAATATTGTTTGCAAGGTGATGCTTGATCCTTCCCGCTTCAGCCATCCCGGATGCAGAAATGATGACACAGGGCTGTTTGTGATCATTCAGTTTTTTTGAATCTTCGACTCTCTTGATGTAGAAGAGGTTATTAAATCCGAAAGGATCGGGATCAGCTGTCAGCACTTTCAGGAAATTATCATTATAGCATTCAGGGTGAACTCTGAATATCTCGGTGGCATTTACGGCCAGGGGACTATCGACGAATATATCTATCCTTGGAAGCCTGCCTTTATTGAAAAAATTATTCAATGCAAAGACAATCTCCTGGGTACGGCCCACGCTGAAAGCAGGAATTATAAGCTTGCCTTTCTTCCCCACACACGTTTCGACGAGAATGTTAAGAAGCTCATCCTGCGCTTCATTGGCTGCTGAATGAAGCCGGTCGCCATAAGTCGATTCGGTGATAAGGATATCTGCCTGGGGAAAAGCAGCAGGCGGGGCCAGTATTTCATCCTGGGGACGGCCGATATCACCGGTGTAGGCGATTTTCTTCGTCTTTCCGCCTTCAGTGATCTCGATATTTGCCACACCGCTTCCCAGCATATGGCCTGTATTAGTGAACCGCACTTTTATATTGTCATTGATCCTGAATTTCATTCCGTATGGGATCCCAATAAAAAGCTCCATGCACGCGGTTGCATCCTCGACAGTGTATATAGGTGTAACAACAGGCAGACCTTTCTTAACGCGTCTCTTGTTGAATGTTTTCGTATCATGCTCCTGTATGAAAGCGGAATCTGCGAGCATTATTGAACACAGGTCACGGGTGGCACTCGTGCAGATAACAGATCCCCTGAAACCAAGGTGGTACATGTAAGGGATCAAACCTGAATGATCGATATGTGCATGGGTAAGAATGATATGATCTATCTGTGACGGATCAAACATCAGGTCGCGGTTCATGCTGTCGGTCTCGAGACCTTTTCCCTGGAACATCCCGCAATCGAGAAGTATTCTTTTTCCTGCAGCGGTAAGCAGGAATTTGCTTCCTGTAACTTCACGTGTAGCTCCTATAAACTTAATTTTCATATTAAAATTAATTAATGACTTCCTTGCATTACCACGAACTCACCCCTCGGTCCCCCCTCTGCTAACGCAAAGAGGGATGCCCACGGAATAGAGATCAGACCCTCACACCAACAACAGTAACATCATCGACCTGCTCGTTGTTTCCTTTCCATTTCATGAATTCGAGTTCAATGAGCTTCCTCTGCTCAGCGAGAGGTCTGCCATGTATTTCTGAGAGTATCTTTTTAAGCTGCGCTTTTTTGAATTTGCTGCCTTCAGGTCCGCCAAACTGGTCAGTAAGGCCATCTGACAGGAGGTAAATGATATCGCCTTTTTTTATCTTCATCTCATTGTTTGTGAAAGACACCTCCTCACCGTAGTGAATGCCGATGGGCATCCGGTCTGCCTTAATTTCCTTTATCTCACCTGCTGAATGGACGTACAATGAATTATAAGCTCCTGCAAACTGGATCGATTGCCTGTTCTTGCTTATCACACACAGGCTTATATCCATTCCATCTGCCGTTTCACCCTCCTTTCCTGTCTGGTGAAGCATAGTTTTAATCTGTTCTCTCAACAGGTTAAGAAAACTATTTGCCTGAAGGTTCTTCTTATGGGTAACTATCTCATTGAGGATCGAAATTCCAAGCGTGCTCATGAAAGCCCCTGGCACGCCATGTCCCGTGCAGTCAGCAACGGTCAGGTAAATATTTTTCCCATCCTCGCCAATCCAGTAGAAGTCTCCGCTTACAATGTCCCGCGGCTTGAAGATAATAAAGTAATCAGGAAATGTTTCCGCAAAGACGTTTGTCATCGGAAGCATTGCCATCTGTATCCTGCTGGCATATTCTATGCTTGAAGTAATCTCTTCTTTCTGGGCTGCAAGTTCAGCAGTCCTTTCCCTGACTTTCTCCTCAAGCACCCTGTTTTTAGCCTGAAGCTGCCTTTCACGGAACCAGACGATACCTGAAATTATACCAAGACCTGTCAGAATAACAAGAACATAGAAAAGCGTTGTCTTTGTGAATGGCGCCTTCATGACAAAATTCACAGGGACAGGTTCGCCGACATTTCCCCACATATCCCTCGCCCTCATACGGAGTATATAATTTCCGGCCCTGGGTATGCCGCGGCTGTAACTGGTCCTTGTCGACCAGGGTGACCAATCCGTCATTACCCTGTCTATGTAATACTGGTACTCCGTAATATTCCTGTTGAGGAAGGAGGGAACGACAATTTCAAAATTGATCACATTATCGCCACGCTCGAAAATTATCTCAGAAAGATCGAACAGGGTGCCTTTCTCATTCATTATCTTCTTGACCATGAGTGCAGTTTCAGGCTTTGAGGAAGCATTCGTTTTTGAATCTATTCCGTAGATGCTGCCCGACCCATCAACAATCCATATATTTCCGTTTTGCTTATATACCGAAACAATATCATCGAATAGCTTCAGGACACACAAGTCCTTTGTGCTTATTGTACTGTTACGTTCAGGGAAAAAGCTTTCAGCTCCGGAGATGATTACCGGGAAATTGGATAAGGGATACCTGTAATCCCTGTTTTCCTGGTTGAAAGGCCTGTATGAGATGAAATCATCTTTGATTTCATCATAATAATTCAAACCCGTTTCGGTAAAAAGGAAAAGTGTGTCATTAATTATATTTAGCAGGCAGCGCTGAATATATTCACTTTTAACGGGGTATCTCCTGGAAACAGGTGTACCTGAATTGTCAGGTTCAACCCTGATTGCAACATTATCACCGCTCATCCAAAGTGTGTTCCCGTCGGTGTTTATAACAGAATACAGGGTTTGCGTAAAGGATTTATCCGGAACGGAAACACTCCATTTATTCATCTCGAACCCCGCCAGCATATAGCCGTCAGCAGCAGCAATGCCGAACTTGCCTGAATGGGCGTTCCATGTCACTGAATTAATGTACCGTTCAGTAACGATTGCGGTTGCGGTATGATCATTTATAACATACAATCCCCTGTTTGTCGCTGCCAGCATCCCGTTTACGGTCGGGACAAGCTGCCTGCACCGTACATTTACCCCTGGGATCTTCTTATAAATATAATCTATGGATTTAAGCTTCCGTATTTTTTCCTTCCTGTAAGCTATTTCAGGAATATCCCTTACTGTAATGGCCTGCTGCTGAAGCCGGTTCTGCGGTTCAGGATTGCTGATGCCTGTCTCCGGCACACCGGAATTTTTCTTGCTGAATATCCTGTTGAAAATGCTTTTTCTTGTATTCTGCTGTTTCGGGGCAATAATCGGTGTTGTTATCTCCCTCACAGGTTCCGCGGAAGTGGTGAAACTTTGCCTGACTTCATTTTTCCTGAGTACCTCGATTTCAGTATAGCTTTTTTCACGTGAGAGATAAAAAACACCCTCGCTTGTTGCCACATACAGCTCATTATTATATTTGAGGGCAGCAGAAACATTTCCGCTCAAACCCGGATAGATGGCATAATTTCCCACAGGGAGCCTGAGGTCGGCCCTGGAAAGTCCGTACATGTGCGACAGCCATAAACCACCTGCCTCATCGCACCCCAGGGCAAATACCTCATCATCGGGGAGACCCTTCTGATTATTAATTGTGAAAAGAACTTTCCCTGTCTTCTTCTCAGTAACAACAGCGCCGCCTCCGAGAGTGGAAAAAGCATACAGGCTATCTCCAATGCATATCCCTTCTGAAAGAATATTGTTTTCGAGATAGCCATCGTCCTTTACAGGATAATCATAATATTTAATTCCATCGAAAAGAGAGAGTTTGCTGCTGCTTAATCCAAGAAGGATCCGGTCGTCGTCATACGGAAGTGAGAACAAAATATCCGTCCGTTCGGTGAGATAGCCTGTAACTATCGGAAAAAGGGTGTCTGCCTCAATCCTGTGCAGGCCTTTGCCGCTCACGTTCACAAACATCTTATCCCCTTTCAGGAAAGCGCCGGTGAAGAGGGACCCCTGCTGAGGATAATACCTTTTAACAGCGCTGTTTTTTACGAAGTTGTGGCAATTTATTGACTGATCGCCATAGAAGCAGACCAGTGAATCATTCAGTATTATTCGGGTTATGATACCTGTAAATGCAGAGTCTCCCGACATTGAATGATACTTGTATGAACCCCTTGGATCTTTTTCTATGTATCCGTAGTTATTTTCACCGCCGACATAGATAGTTTTGTTGAAAGGATTCATACGGAGGGTGTATGGTGTGGTCCTGAGCCTAATCTGAGTCCAGTCCTCACCATCAAATGACAGAAGTCCTTTTCTGTTTGCAAAAAGCATTACCAGGTTACTGTCCTGGCAAATAGCCCAGTTCTGATTTTCAATATCCCTGTTCTCCCGGAAATGTGTGAGAAGAGGTGCGCCTTCCTGGGCGCATAGAAAACAGGAAAAAGATAACATGAAAAATACCAAAAGAAAATTCTTCATGATTATAAAATTACAATCCGATCCTACAATCCCCTAATGATAAAGATACAACTTTTTTTGTTCAGACAAAAAGGCTCAGGACCATAACACCGAGGAGGCCCATTATACCAATGGATGTTTCCATAACGCACCATGACTTCAGGGTGTCCTTTATGCTAAGGTTGAAATACTCCTTGAACAGCCAGAACCCTCCGTCATTCACATGACCGAACATAAGGCTGCCCGAGCCAATGGCAAGAACCATTAATTCCGGGCTCGTATTACCACCGGTTGCAAGAGGCAGCACTATTCCCGCGGTTGTGATACCTGCAACTGTTGCAGATCCGACACAGAACCTGAGCACTGTTGCAATCAGCCATCCGAGCAACAGGGGATTGAATGAAGTGCCGCTGAGAAGGTTTCCTATATAGCTGCTGACACCCGCATCGACAAGGACCTGTTTAAGAGCTCCGGCGCCGGCAATCAGAAGCATTATCATGGTGATACTGGTAACCGAATGAGTAAGCGAATTCATAATATCGCCCATCTTTCTTCCTCTCGCAAGTCCAAGTGTGTAAATTGAAAAAAGAACAGCAAGAAGCATGGCAAAACCGGGATTTCCGATCCATCCAAGGATTTTTCTCATAATATTGCCTTCGGGAAGCAGCAGTCCTGCGATTGTCCCTGCGCTGATCAGCAGTACCGGCATCAAAGCGGAAAAAAAGCTTATCCAGAAACCCGGCATTTCATCATCTGAGAGTGGTTTCTGACTAACAAATTCCGCAAGAGGTCTTGCATTGACTTTGCTGAGCGCTTTTGAAAGTATCGGGCCTGAAACAAAAATCGCAGGAAAGGCAACTATTATCCCATAGATCAGGGTTTTTCCGAGGTCAGCCTTGAACATGGCATTTATTGCCGTGGGTGCAGGGTGAGGAGGCAGATAACCATGAGTTACAGACAATGCTGCAAGCATTGGGAGTCCCACATACAGCAAGGGCAAGCCTGTTGCTGCAGCAACGGTGAAAACTAGCGGGATCATAATGAAGAATCCGACATCGTAGAAAAGGGAGACCCCGACAATGAACCCCGTCAGCATCAGTGCAAGCTGGATATGCTTTAATCCAAAAGCTCCTACGAGCTTTATTGTGATCCTTTGTGCCGCCCCGCTTTCTGATACAAGCTTTCCGAGCATTGAGCCCAGGCCCAGTATCAGCACCAGGAATCCCATCGTATTCCCGATGCCATTCTCTATTGATGTTATTGCCTTGTCAAGAGCCATGCCTTCTGCAAGAGCAACAGCCAGCGATACGATAACAAAAGCAAGGAATGAATTGATCTTAACTACAAGTATTAAAACAAGCAGCAGGGCAATTCCCAGTATAACAATAAATAATGGCATGGATTAAATGG
>DATGWQ010000021.1:0-11217 GCA_035299385.1 Bacteroidales bacterium
AGCTCATTCTTTATTTCAGGGTACTTCGCCGACAGGTCGGTGCTTTCAGCCGGATCATCCTCGAGGTTGAACAGCAGGTAATCGCCCTTCATCATTTCCGGCTTTATCCCGGGATAATCTGCCGGGGTGGCCTGGGCGTACGGCGCTATAATCGTTTTCCCATCAGGAGCTCTCGGGTCTTTCCAGTTTGTAAGATCGACACTTTTATAAAACTCGGGGCGGGCAACAAAAAGTTTCCATTTGCCATCACGGATCGTCTTTATCTCTTTGTCCTTCATCGTGAAAATCGGGTTATGGGCTGTCTGTTTCCCCTGCAAAATGGAGGTAATATCCTGTCCGTCAAGGGTCATTGACGGGTCTGTCCTGATTCCTGCAAGGCTCATTATGGTCGGAAGAATATCGGGCGACCAGCATGGTATGGAGATTGTCCTGTTTCCTTTTAATTTTTGAGGGAACCTGATGATGAAAGGTACGCGTGTTCCTCCTTCCCAGTTGGTTGCCTTCATCCCTTTGAATCCCCCGGCGTTTCCACCGTACCAGGGCCCGTTATCGGACATAAAGATCACTATTGTATTCTCAAGCAGCTTCAGGTCTTTCAGCTCTTTTATCACCATCCCGGCCGACCAGTCGAGCTCCCTTATTGCCGCGGCATAGAGTTCTTTTGCCGTGCCTGAAGTATAGAAAGCTTCAGAGGCAGCGAGAGGCTTGTGAGGCATGGCATGGGCAAGGTACAGAAAAAACGGAGTATTGCTGTTTCGCCTTATGAAGTCGAGAGCCTTATTTGTGTACTTCTGAGTGAGGAGGTTCTGATTCACAGGATATTCGACAGTATCCATGTTTTCGATTATCTGCACCGGACGCATATCGTTGGAATACAGGATGCCGTAGTATTCATCGAATCCCTGTTTCACCGGGAAAAACTCAGGCTTGTGACCCAGGTGCCATTTCCCGATGCACTTTGTATGATAGCCATTGGCCCGGAGGATCTCCGCCATCGTCACTTCTGAAGGGCTAAGCCCGGGATCGTTAATGCCGGCGTCAGGCGCGGGATTCTGCACAAGTCCGTGCCTCAGCGGGAACCTGCCCGTGAGCAGGGTTGCCCTCGACGGGGCGCTGTATGGAGTGGGCGCATAAAAATCTGTAAGCCTTATCCCCTCAGCTGCAAGCCTGTCTATATTGGCTGTCTTCACCTGCCTGCCGTTATAGCACGAGATATCGCCATATCCCATATCGTCTGCCAGGATTATTACAACGTTGGGTTTCGAATGCTGCGGGCCGGCCTTTATACCTGCAGCTGGAACAACAGCCCCGGCAATCATTGATGCAATCCGGATTGTGTTTTTCATGTTAACTAAGTTGAAGATTACTTTTTCATAAGATCTGTGAGATTTACGGTGTCATATGGTTTTTTACCGAATGATGCGTAATAATCGAGGATTACAGTTCCGCTTTTCTCATCGATCCTGATCAGTGAATAACCGGGCAGGTCAGCCTGTTTGTAATATGTTACGAATTTAGCTTCTTCTGCCAGCATTTTTTTTCTTTCTTCAATCGTGGCAGGTTCCCACGTTGGATTCTGCTCAACGAGTGAGGGACCATATTCGGTGATCACTTTCTCCGGTGAAAGAAAATTTTTGTCCTTAATCACGGTTGTAGTCATCACCTGTACGATTGGCCCATAAGGTGTGTTCCTTGAGACAACAGAGTACCTGTGCAGGTGGGCGCAAAGGACAATGGCCTTGTTTTTGGCGATCGTTTCGAGCAGCTTCTCCCTTTTCTCCGGTGTGCGCCTGAGAGTGTGCCAGCATCGTTCGGTTACCGGTATCACGGGCTCGTGTATCACGACAAACTTGAATTTTGCATCCGATGATGTCAGCTCTTTATCGAGGAATTCGACCATATCGAATCCTTTTTCCCAAGGATCGATGCAGGTTATCTGGACATTATCAAACCTGTAGGAATAACTGGCATTATTGATGTTGTTATTGCCTGTCTGCTTCCTGATCATGGGAACATAAACGCTGTTGAAAGCCTCGACTGCTCCGGGTCCGGTCACATCATGGTTACCTTTGGCGATGATCCATGGCACTCCCACATTTGTCTCAGCTACTGCATTCATAACAGTATTGGCCATCTGAACTGCCTTTTCAGGCGTACCTGCCAGCCCTTCCGATATGTCACCGGCCTGGACTATTGCCCTTACTTTGGGCTTTGTCGTCTTTGCCCTGTTCCTCAGGACAGAAATAAAATCCGGCCAGTATTTTTCAGTTATCTGAGTATATTCTTTAACCTGCCGCACATCGTCAGGCTTGGTCTTTAACCAATCCATGTCGTGGTTTTCCATTTTATCATAATGGATATCCCCGAGTACGATGAAGCTGCTTTTCTGCGATATCCCCGTCAGCGAGACAGCAGCGAACAGTACTATAAATATGATTCTTCTCATCATTGTTTCACTTTTTGCCGGGGACAATATCTGATCCATAAATCCTGCCGGGTTTAGGATTATCTAATCTTAGCCCGGAAATATAATAATTATTGGTCAGCTCTATTGCCACGCCTGTCGGGTGCAGCTTCGCATACACGTTATCGCCGGCAGCCTCTCCTGTCATTCGCTGTGAAAAATAAGAAGTGTACACATGCGCTTTTCCTCCCCTGGCGTCTATGCCGGGAGCGCCCGACTTCTGGAAATTCGCCTGCTGGAAACGCACAGTACCGTTATTAATGATAGCTGCTATCACCGGGCTGCCCCAAAAAGCAGTGTTATACAGGATAAGCTGAGCTTCAGGATGAACTTTACCGGTTTTGACTTCTCCACCCATAAGAACATATGACCTGACAGCCTCAGCAGTCCGCGTATTTACCAGTTCGGAGTTGACCGCGACTATTTTGGTGTTTTTACCGGCGTCTTCAACGAATAAAGAATACGTGCAACCGTCTGAGCCATGACCTATTACGGTCATTTCCCCGGGATCCTTGCCTGTTATTGCATCTTTCAGAAAATGTATGCCATAGAAAGATCCGTAAACAAAATTATTGAAGATCGTCTCGTTTTTAACATCGGCGAATTTGAGTGCGCTGCAATTCGATTGAACCCAGCGCATCAAGGATATTCTCGGGTATCCCTGCCCTCCCTGCGGAAGCCTCGAACCGTAATGAGGGTTAAGCTGCATATTCCTTATGAATCCGCCTTCAGCGCCACCGCCTACCCATATACCCGCCCTTGCGAGGATGCCCCCAAAATAATCAACGTAGTGCCTGCTGGTGTTGTATGAAGCAAGGTCTATTCCTTTATCGCCCGCTGATATTGTAACATTGACAATATATACGTCCGGACCCTGTCCCTGGATCAGGAATGGTGTAATCCTTGGATTCTCGATGCTGGCTCCGTCAGATGCAATGTTAAGCTGCGCGATCGTCAATCCCCTGACACCTGCCCCTGCCTCCAGCTGTAAGAGCGAAGGCCCTTTTTCCCCGGCAGGGCCGCCGGTATAATTTGTAAAAATGGCCGTACCACCGCTTTGAGTATGGTGCGGTACATCCCAGGTTCCTCTCAGCTCGACTCCCGAAGGGACCCTGACAGGATTATTCAGTAAATACCTCCCACCCGGAAGATAAAGTGTGCCGCCGCCCGCAGACTTAACCGCGTCAAGATCTTTTTGCAGCTGAGCCGATATGTCTTCTGTCGGCTGGTCGTTGTTAAAGCCTGTTGCTCCGGGCAGACCGGCTCTGAAAACAATGTTTGATGCCGGCCTGGGGTGTACATTAATATTAGTCTTTATATTTTGGGGGATGGGATCAAACAAATATCTTTTGCTGTTATAAATTTCGACTGCAGCGGATTTGCTGCTGTTTTTTATTTCCAGATTCCCTTTATAGCCTGAGTTCACCGATTTGAGAGTGTTCATGTCTGTTCCCAGGAATACATGGCCCGCAGGTTTATTAAAATCGCATTGGGTGAGCAGTATATTGCCATTGTTTATTCTGAGTGCGTAATCGCCGTATTCCCTGAACTTACAACTTTCAAATGATATGACTCCGTCACTGCCGTCGCTGACGACGGGCCCGGTGAAATCAACGCTGTTGAACTGAACTGAAGTTTTGAAGTCGTTGAAGAAATACACGGCATTTCCATCTTTTTCAGCCCCGAATGTGGAATTGGATATAAGCAGGCCGTAAGGATTGACAGCCTGAACATACAAGCCCGTCCCGCAGTTATTAACATGAATTTCGTAAAGCTGGGCGTTGGGGGTATCGGAGTAACCGGGTTCCCTGCCGATCCACATACCCGTCTTATACCCTGAGACATACAAATAAGAAATATATTCCCAGTCTGAACGGTGCATGTTGAATCCTGTGGCATTCGCTCTCGTGTATGCGGTAACCTTCTCAAGTGTCGGTGAGCCGGGAAGGCCTGAATATGCCCAATATTTCGGGTCTATTTTGATATTCTCGATACGCCCGATGTCGGTGCACACATGGAGCTCTATTCCAGTATGGAGGGCGGTTATGCAGCTGTTCAAGACATAATGCAGCTCGCTCGGAGCCGAATAAAAGCCGTTGTAGGCGTTCACAAGAGTTACGTTCTCAACAGTGGCACAATCGCCTGATGCCTGGAATAATGTCCATGGATATGGTCTGATGTCGTTGATGTCCTGTTCCGGGTACCAGATGGACAGGTTCGTCACGCCGGTTCCCTCTCTCATGTTTATAAACCTGTCGGCGATGCTGGTATAGGTAGTGCGAAGTGCGTTGCCTGCCTGCGCGTCATTCCACCAGCTTTCAACAGTACCGTTAAAATTGGATGCGTCTTTGCCAACCCGCACTTCCAGAATTGTTCCCAGGACTTTCCCGTTGTTCAATTCCGGATCCGCCCGGTCGCCCCGGAGCTGCACACCCGGCGGGAGATTAAGAACATACTGGTAATCATAGTCTTTCATCATTTGCTCAGTTCCTTTACGCACCCTGACGTTCCTGGTGGCAGTCTGGGCCGTGCGGAATTCATAATTGCCTGCTGGTACATAGACTACACCGCCGCTATTTTCGGATGCGGCGTCAATGGCAGCCTGGAAAGCCGCCCTGTTGTCAAATCCCGGTTCGGCTTTCGCGCCAAATCTCGGGTCCGTCACGATAAAATCGGAAATAACCCAATCTTTTGAAGGATAAACAGTTTTTATGCTTTGGCGATCCGCCTGCAGATTTTTTCCCCCTGCCTGCGAACTGGCAATTTCCGCAATTAACATTGCCAAAATGACAACCATGACCATTTTACCGGAGCTGATAATAATTCCGGGATTTGAACTCAAATTTCTTTTCATAGACTTTTAATATTTCATCTTACGGGCTTTGTAACACCAAATGAGTTGTCGCCATGAAACCATGCAGCTCCCCGTCCTACCAGCCACAGGTAATAATCTGACCCGAGGTCTGCTTCGATCCCGACAAACCTGCCGGACGCATTAAGAGGAAGATTCCCTTCTTTTGAGCATTTGAAGATCGCTGTGCCTTCATCTATTTCATCGAACATGGCAACATACAGAGATTTTACCCCCACGGCTTTAGCGCCGGCTATCTGTTTCCAGATAAAATCGCCCTTCAGCCTGGGAATCTGGTCATAGATCGTAAAATCATTTTTCAGGTTGCCCCAGCTGAACCCGGGAAAAACAAGAGGAACATAGGTCACATTGTTTGTCCGGCACCATGCCAGGTCGTTGATCAGGGTTGTTGTAGACGTATTCGGATAACTGCTATTATTATATCTGCCAACTGCCCAGGGCATTATAATATCAGCGCTTTTGATCAGGGTGTGCAGTAAAGGGTCGTTTTGCGTATCGTGGTCCAGCGTGCGCCAGTAGTAAGGAACACCCAGCATGATAGATACCCTTTTGGTGTCGCCCCTGAGTTTTTGCATAACACCCTGAACATCGGAAAGGGAGTAATTTCTGCCATCATTGAATCCTACTCCCCAAAGAACCACGAGAGGTTTTTTGTTATGTCTCAGGTAACTCGGATTTGCCACATTGTCGAATAGTGAAAAGGTCTTCTGGAGCTCATTCCAGTCGTTTAAAAGTATCTGCATATCAGAACCGGAACAACCGCTGAGATCGTACATTACACATATGGCCCTCTGATATTTCTTTGCCGCTTTTAGGGCATTGGCCAATACTTTATTGAAATGGTTCCTGCCTTTCGCCGACTTAATCTCAGAAACAAAGCGCTGCATGAAAACGCCATCAATGCCATAGTCTTTCATCCATTTGAAATGGAGGTCCACGCTTTCCTCGTCATACGGGCTGTAGACATAAGCATCGGATCCATCAGCATATTTGAAGGCCGTCTTGTAGGTTTTGGAATATTCACTTACATCCGGCCAGAAATCAACCGTGGTATATCCCGGTTCAAATCTTCCGGATTTCTCGTAGTGGTGCCATCCCCTGTCGGCGCCATCACCCATGGCGGTGAACCATCCCTGGTAGCCGGCCATGACAAGGTTGTCATATGAAGTGTAAAGACATCCTGTCTCGTCATAAGTTGTATCCTTAGGATTGTCAGGAAGCGGAGTTTCGTTCGCTGCCGGTGAACAAGCCGGAAAAATGCATGCTAATGCAATCAGAAATAGTTTGGTTATCTCCATTATAATCAGATCTGAAGCCCCTGAGGGGTTCGTGGTTTATATCAATTCAGGAAAAATCTTAAAAAAAGACAGGAAACCCCGTGGGGCTCCTGTCCTGTAATCAGATGCATGCCGGATTACTCCACAGCAGGCACTTCAATCTTTATTATAGGTGAATAATTGTACCTGCGGCTCAAAGCAGTTGTAGCTGCCCCGATACGTACATAGTAGGTATATCCGGGTTTCACTGGCAGCGGCCCCATGGTATATGGTATCTTATCGCTGTTGGCTGGCAGGGATCTTGCCGTCAATTCAGCTGCCCAGCTTCTGTTGACGGTTCTTTTCGCACTGGGAGTGGTGCTGTTGCTCGCCTGCGCTGTATTGTAATCACCTATGTTAATATTATTGGAGTTTCCGCAAAATGTGGTAAGGCTTATAAAGGGCCTGACCTCATAAAGGTTTGGAAGTCCCGTAACAATAGGAGCTTTCACGTTGCAGGTAAACGTCAGAGTCGGAGCCACAGATGTTCCTCCCAGCGTTGCAGCGGCATCCAGTACCTGGAGATAAGGGGTTACCGTGAAGTCCTGCTGGGTTTCTTTTCCAACGATTACGCCTTTTATAGTATCGGTTGGCCAGAAAGGACCATCATAGGGAAGCATGTTATATGTTCCGGAAAACATTTTGTTATTATTATACACACCGTCCCTCATAACCGCCAGGGATTGATACTGGGCGACAGTGCCGGGGTTCATTTCTTCCCAGGTTTTGTCCCAGATGCGAATTTGCCAGTCATTCTGGTCCATCACTAAGTTCTCACCGGTATATGAATCGATCACATTTCCATATATCCGCGAACCGGGTGCGTCCCAGTTATCTATTTTCTGACATGAAGCTGAGAATAACAGGGTTGCTCCTATCATTAAATACAATATTTTTTTCATATTCATTTGTATCAGTAATTATTAAATTAATAAAGCGGATTCTGAGGCAGCAGATTCGTGTTTTTGTTAATTTCTCCCTGTGGAATCTTTTCATACGCCGCACTTTTTGGAGCAGTAACGCTGCGGTTATCCTTGTTGACCTCATCGAGATATATATACTTTCCTTCATTGAAAACATAGTAACAGGCCAGGTTATGTGGATAATGCACATTTAATACCTGGTCAGCAATTCTCCAGGTCCTGAGGTCCCACCAGTAATGGTTCTCACCATAAAGTTCGCGGACACGCTCATCGCGGATAAACTGGAGGCTCGCCTCGATCGGGTAGCCGTAGGTATTGCTCACTGTCTGATCAAGGACAGGGCGGGTGACCTGGCAACCGGCTCTTACGCGGATCTTTTCCACGTAATCGAAAGCTTCAGTTCTTTTGCCAAGTTCGTACGCAGCTTCAGCCGTATTCAGATAGATTTCACCTAACCGGAACACTATCCAGGACTGGTTTGATTTGTTCACGTTAACCAGTTCTTTAGGTCTGTTTATATCGATGTATTTACGCATAAAAGCGCCGCAATAAGCATTGTTTTCAACGCTCTTGCCATTGAACATCCCGTGTCTGCCGGTAATAAGAATACCATTATATTTATCGTCCTTGTTACCGAGTTTGCGGTTTGATGTGGAGTTGATTGGAGCTGCATTACTGCCAGATTGCGCATCAGAGGTCAGCCCGGTAAAGGATACATAAATACCGCGCTGAATATCGAAAGTAACACCGCGAAGCACATCCCCATCAAAGTAGCAGGTTCCCTGCAAACGGGGTTCCATCCCATTTTTTATGTCGCTCCGCCTGTCGAAACGGACAGGTTTCCCGTTTGCATCGGTGAGTGCGGGAAACTCATACATCTTCATAAATTCCAGCGCCGGTCCGCCTTCCGTTCCAACAAAAGATGACATCTCAGGATTGGGGCTCATCAGTGCGTCATAACAATGGCCATTGGTCTGACCATCATAACCTTTAGTAAAAATGTTCTCCGAGGAAGTTTTATCCAGGAACAGGTTTGCAAAATTGGTCGCTTTATCCGGGTAATTCTTTGTGTACAGGGTATATGAGCTCTGTTCGATAAACTTGCCTGCATCGTATGCATACTGGAAAAATTCACTCGCTGCAGTTGGGTCCATACCTGCAAAACCTGCCTGTACTGCCTGTTCCGAGGCAAGGCCCAGGTATTGTGTATATTTGGCAATCCTGCCTGCATAAAGCATGGAACGCGACATCAAAGCGGCAGCAGTATACTTGTTGGCGCGTCCCTCAACACTCTTTTCCGGCATATTTTCCATTGCAAACTGCAAATCATCATGGATGAATTTCCATGTGTCGTACTCGGTGTCACGTGATACATTCAACTGTTCCGGTGTTCCGTTTACGGGATCCTGCACTTCGGTGATTATTGGCACACCGCCATAACGTTTGGCCATTCCCTCGTAGAAGAATGCGCGGAGAAAACGGGCTTCTCCCAATAAAGCGTTATAGGTGGCATCATCATACATACCCTTATAATTAGGGAAATTATTAATGAAGTTGTTCACGATGCGGATATCGTTGTATGGCCAATAACCAACACCAGCGCCATTCATCGCAACGTTCCACCCGAAAATTTCACCACTCATCTGACCCTGGCTGTTCTTATAAGCCTGCCAGGAATTATTATTACCCGGCATGTAGCCTCCGCCACTGGTTGCGTAATAAATGAAGTCTTCTATCGGAAGATGATTATAGAGCTGTATAAAATACTTTTGAACACCATATGCAGTACCGAACAGTTCGGGCTCCCCAAGAATTCCTTTTGGCTCCAGCTCCAGGTCTTTGCAGGAAGAAACGAAAAACCCGAGTATCGCTGTTAATAATATAAGTTTATTTTTCATATTTCTTATTTTTTAGAATTTAATGCTTGCCCCGATTGTATAGGTCCTGTTGACCGGGTAGCTATAATAATCTACATAAGGAGTTTTATTAATATCCGGATTATCACCCCCACGTTCAGGATCTGCATTTTTCAGTTTGGTGAAGGTTAAAAGGTTATATCCGCTGACATAGACTCTAAAATTCTTTACATTCACTTTTGAAAGTAAGCTCTTCGGCAGGGTATAACCTAGCTCCAAAGTCTTCAGACGCATGTAAGAGGAGTTCTGTACGAGGTTTGAACCTGTACGACGGCCGTCATGACCTGTAACCGGGTAAAAACCTGGTATCCATTCGGTTGCAGTGTTGAAATAGTCAGCATTGGGATCGGCAGGACGCCACCTGTCAAGAAAATACGACAGGGTATTCTGTCCGCTGAAGGGCAAAGGTGATACAAGCAGCTCGCCATACTGGACATAAACCCCGTATGCACCCTGGAAATTCATGGCAAGATCAAAATTCTTCCAGGAACCTCCCAGCGTGAGACCATAATTAAACTTGGGCAAACCGTTTGTCGCGATCGGGTGGGTATCATTGTTGTCGATAGTGCCATCACCGTTCCAGTCATTGAGGATCCAGTCACCCGGTGTCGAGCCCTGTCCCATAGGAAGGTTATAGTTCCTGATTTCTTCCAGGCTGGTAAACATATGAGCTGACTCATTACCCCACCAGATCTCATTATAACGGCCGCTTGTGCGGTTTCGCCAGTAGTCGTACTGGTTGTTCGCAACATTCTCGAGCCAATCGGTCCGCATGGTCCTGGTGCTGGATATCTGAGGACTTACAAAGTAGTCGAAGTCACGGATTTTATCACGGTATTCCAGCGATAGTTCCCATCCGAAATTACGATCAGAGTTCAGGTTTTCCTGTGGCAGCGGAGCTCCTACTGTACCGGGAACCACTGCCGCACTGGTTGCAAGCAAACCTGTGCGGTCGCGCCTGTAGAGCTCGAATGTACCGCTGAGTTTACTGTGCAGTATACCGAAATCCAGAGCAAGGTTGTACATCTTTATATGGTACCAGGTGAGGTTCGGGTTAGGAATGGCCTGTGGTGTAATTCCTCCATTCAAAACACCGGAGAACATCCATCCGACACTCTGTGACCCTGTACCGGGAGCTATGCTATACCCAAGAGTGGGAGGATAGTTGGATGCTGCATTGTCGTCACCCATTTCCCCGTAAGAAGCCCTCAGCTTCAAGTTGCTTATAACAGGAAGATTGTTTTTAATGAAATTTTCTTCACTGAGTCTCCATCCTGCTGACAAAGAAGGGAAGAAACCAAAGCGTTTGCCTTCCGGAAACCTGGAAGATCCATCGTAACGGAACCTGAAATCAAGCAGGTATTTTCCGCTGTAATCGTACGTGGCTGAACCAATCACTGATTTGCTCAGGCGGTCACCGGGATTGCCACCGATAGCTCTCTGGTTAAGGTCTTCACCGGCAAACAGGTACTCGGAATTGATCAATAACTCACGGTAGGCGCTAAACCAGTCCCAGTTACTGTAGGCTTCTTCGAAGATAAGCATGCTGTTGAGGTTATGCTTGCCAAACCTGTTGGTATAGTATAATCCCATCTGCATATCAGTATTGTAGTTAATATCAGACCTGCGCTCTATTGTGGAAGGTGCGTTTTTAGCAGTGCTTGTATAAACATCCTTGTTTGAATCATACAAAAAGAGGTTGTAGGTTTTCTTATACGCTGTATTA
>DATGWQ010000022.1:0-10040 GCA_035299385.1 Bacteroidales bacterium
GTACTGAAGCCCGATACCTCACTTCTGGACGAGCGTTCAAAGCCCGGTGAAGGTGCAAAGGACTGGGATAAGGCGTTGCTCGGGTTGTCTTTCCTCTGCACTCTTGCCATGTATGTAGTTGCGGGACTCGATTCGGGCAGGTTTCACTGGTCACCGGAATTCAACGCGATGGCTTACGCCTCGGGTATCGCCTTAACAATAGCCGGGCAGCTCCTTTTCCTGGTCGCACAAAAGCAGAACAGGTTTTTCTCAAGCACAGTACGTATCCAGAAAGACAGGGATCATGCCGTTTGTGATACAGGATTATATAAAACCATAAGGCATCCTGCTTACCTGGGCTCGATACTTCAGCTTTCCGGATTCCCGTTGATCTTCGGCTCGTTATGGAGTATCATACCTGCAGGCATGTTGATCATCCTTCATGTTACACGGACACGCCTCGAGGATGAGACACTTCAGAAGGAGCTCGCAGGTTACAGCGAATATGCATTGAAAACAAGGTACAGGATAATTCCGTTTGTATGGTAATTCAAGCTGCGGATGTTCTTAATTCCGAAATCGAAAATCCGCAATCCGGAATTTTTCCTATCTTACATGAAGTTTTCCAAGGAGATATAAAATGAGAACAACTGTCATTTTATTCCTGATCATGCTGTTTGAACTCTCCTGTTTAAGGGAAGAGTCACGGTTCGGCACCTGCGAAATCCGGTACAATAATATTTCTTCCCTCCCCTCGTCTGCCGTATCAGTAAAGATCACAGACCAGGATGCCGTCTCCATAAACTATGAGCTTACACCTGCAAACAACACGATTATCCTGCCGCTTGAAACGGGTGATCATTATATCCTGGAAACAGGTGACACAAGGGTCGACTCGGTTTATAACATCAGATTACTCTGGTCCGACAACAATGTCGTATACTATTCATTCATGTTCAATAACACCCCGTGCGATAAAGCCAGCAACATAATCTTAATCGATCTTTAGTACAGAATACCCGGAAAATGTGACGACAAAGAGCCTATATCTTATCAGCCTTGCAGCCGGTATTCTGTTAACCCGGTGTGTGAGCACGGAAGGCACAGTTGAAATCCGGGGGAAAATACTTGATAAAGAAACCGGCAAAGGAATACCATCGAGAGATGTTATTGTGGAAGGATTATTGAATGAAGGCGACAGGAGAGTTGCTGTTGAGACCGGCCAGTTCTCGGCCGACAGCTCCGGGAGCTTTACATATATCCTGAGAAAAATCAAGGGGGCCTACAGGTACAATTTCAACATGGTAGGCGATTCGGCATACCCTTTCACAAAAGCGGAATTAAGCATTGTCGGTATTCAGAGTCATCCTGAAGATGTCACTCTTTACATGCAGGCGCTGACAGATCTTACGATAATAATAATCAGGAAAAGCAAAACTCCTGTTTTCGACACCCTGGCCCTTACCTGGATGTCGGACAGAATATACGGAAGGTTTCTATATCCTTACAGGATCATCAATCATGGCAAAACATCGATCCGCAATTCCGAAAACGAATTAAGATGGATAGGCGGGTACGTAAGGTCGGAAGTTAAAGCCAGGGTTTTTGCCGGAAAAATGACCAGGTTGCGATGGGACCTCGACCGTAACGGCAGAAGGGTTGAATTCATCGACACCATCACCTGCAGAAGGGATGCCTCAAATTTTATATATTTCACGTATTAGCTTTCCTCAGGATTTCCCTTTTAATTAAAGTAACAAGGATGATCCGCAGCACAACAAAAACCTCCTTTTTTTTGTTTAGTCAGATCATAGACAAATCCCATGAAAATTTTTATGCTGCTTCCAGTTCTTTTATTTTATGTATTTGGAATATCCGCTCAGACCGATACAGCCGAACTACGCAAAACAATCATTAAGCTTGACCTGGCTCATGCAAAGGCCATTTTTGAAGGTGATTCTGCTGCGCTCGACAGCCTTATGGATGACAATATCACTGTCAACCATCCTACAAACAGGATCGTCAATGAAAAAAAAGAATTGCTCGATCTTATCAGCCAGGGTGTTATCCGGTATACTTCCTTTCAGCGATTCCCTGAGAAGATCTTGTTTTTTACAGAGATGATAGTTGTCATGGGAAGGGAAACAGTTGTCCCGGCGCCGGGAGCTCCGAATGAAGGGAAAACACTTCAGAGGCGCTATACGAATATATGGATGAAAAGAGACCGACAATGGAAGCTTACTGTCCGTCACGCAAATAATGTGTGCCTGAAATAACCCGGATCACCTCCGGGTTTTTCATTTACAATAACCCCTGGCGGTTTTTCACCTGACTTTTTCATACGCAAATTGTTAGTTAATAATATAGTAATTGAAATTTGTTATAAGAATAGCCCAGGTTTCACCTTTATATGAAAGTGTGCTTCCGAGGTTATATGGTGGTATTTCGAATTCCTGAAAACAGGAGGCATCGTAAAAATAGGTCTCCGCTTTCTGCCCCATGCCCCACCTGCCCCCTGCTGCCTGCCCCCTGCCCCCTGCCATTAACCCTTCATTAACCCGGCGTTAACCTTTTTGGCTTCATCCCGCATTTAACTTTGCAAAACAAGTCAGATGTCAAACCATACAATGCATTCGTCAAATGATCAATATATTATGCAGCAAAATAAAGTATAATGCCTTCTTTGGAAAAAGTTATTCCAGTATGAAGTCAATAATACCAACTGCTCTCATTGTGCTATTACTTGCCGGAGCAAACAATATAAGTATAAACGCTTCCGTGCCGGATTCGACAAAACCCGAATTCCGTGCAGTGAAGATCGATAGTCCGGTGAAGCTGTCGGGAAAGCTCGATGATCCTTCCTGGCTTAAAGCCATGCCTGTTGAATTGAATTATGAGGTGCAGCCCGGCGAGAACACCCCGGCAAAACAAAGAACCATTGTAATGGCCCTTTATGATCGGGAGAACCTGTATGTTGGTTTCAGGTGTTACGACACTCTACCGCAGAGCATCAGGGCCAATCTTGCTGACCGCGATAAGATCTTCACCGATGACTATGTTATAGTATCCATCGATCCTTATAATAACTACCAGCGGGGATTTGAATTCGCAGTAAACCCTTATGGTATACAGGGAGACCTGCTGGCCATGGGAGGCGGAAATGAAGATCCTTCCTACGACATGGTCTGGCAATCAGCTGCCGCAAGGGACAGCCTGGGCTGGACTGCGGAGATGGTGATCCCGTTCAGGACACTGGTATTTTCACCTGGTGAGGATCAAATATGGACAATAGGTCTTTTCAGAAATGTGCCGAGGAAAAACAGGTACCTGCTCACATGGACGCCCATTGACAGGAATCTTCCTAGTTTTCTGTCACAGGGTGGCCGCCTGACGGGACTTGAAGGCGTTAAACCCGGCAGATCACTCGAATTCCTTCCGTACATTATGGCCCAGCAGACAGGGGCAAGAAGTGATCCGGAGAATCCTGCATCAGCAATGGATCACAACAGGGTAAAAGCTAGAATTGGCGGAGGAATACAGTACTCTCCGGGATCCGCAATCTCAATAAACGCTGTTTTCAATCCCGACTTCAGCCAGATCGAATCGGATGCTGACCAGCTGAGCGTGAATACGACTTTTGCCCTTTATTATCCTGAGAAGAGGCCTTTCTTCATGACCGGGATGGATCTTGTGCAGACCCCGATGTATTATTCGAGGACCATAAATAATCCGCTGTTTGCATCGAAAGTCAACGGGAAAGCCGGCAAGTTTTCTTACCTGGCACTCACGGCCTGGGACAGGAATACTGCAATAACAGTTCCCGGGGAAGAAGAAAGCAACACCATACAATCGGGCAAGGAATCATTCGCAGGCGTTGGCAGGCTCAGGTATGATCTTGGGGATGAAAGCTTCATAGGCATCCTTCTTCTTTCAAGGAACCTCAGGGATGCTCATAACTACATCAACGGCCTTGACTGGAACTTCAAATTCTGGAAGAACTGGTACTGGCAGGGTGAAGTGTTTTTGTCGTCCACGAGGGAATTGAACGACACGCTTCTTTTCAATTCTGACAGGATGTTCGGGCCGACCAGCCATGATGCAGCCTTCAACGGTGAGAGTTACCATGGTACCGGGATGCACCTGACGCTCATGAGGCAGGGCAGGAACTATTCTTTCTCCTTCACACAGAATAACTTTTCGCCTACATACCAGACTTACAACGGGATGTTCCCCGAGGTTGGTGAAAGGACATCTTTCCTGAATCAGCGATATACAGTCCAGCCTAACTGGAAACTGCTGCAAAAAGCCACCATCTCAGCGTCAGCGCAGCTTATAAACAATTACGACGGCATTCTGAAGGATTTTACGCTTCAGCCCGGGCTGACCCTCAATATGATTGGTCAGACCGTGGTGCAGGTAATATACATGCCCCTCAGCCGCCAGCGGTTCAGGAATGTTTTCTTTAATGATGTAAAAAGGACTGTCTTCTTTGTGCAAACCATACCTGTTAAAGGAGTGAACATAGGTTTCCAGGGAGAGTTCGGAAAATCGATTTTCCGGTCAATGACCCCTGAAATGGGAAAAGGTTATAATTTCTCCGCCTCACTTGGGCTGGAACCCTTCTCAAGGCTTAAAACCAGTTTCGACTGGACTTATGCAAAGCTTGACAGCAAGGCCTCACGTGAAAATTTCTACAAGGGAAACATACTCAGGAACATAACCAGCTTCCAGTTCACCAAACTCCTTTTCCTCAGGAACATTGTGCAGTACAACACATTCAGCAGCACTTTCAGCGTGTATCCTCTTATCAGCTATAAGTTCAATGCTTTCACAATGTTCTGCGCAGGAATGACGAGAGACCTCCTCGATTACAACACTGAGAATTATAACCTGAGGACATCGGGATACCAGTATTTTGTGAAGCTGCAGTATCTGTTCCAGTAAGGATTGTCCAAAAGTCCGGTGCTTCATGCAACGCCCGCTGCAAAATCATGAAGCCGGCTTTTAAAGCCGATGCCGGAGATGGCTGAACGTGAGTATATCCATGTACTTACTCTTCATTCAAATAAATCCTTCGTGATAAATGTCGATTGCACATAAAACACTAACTTGAAGGAAATTTTCTGGCGTTGTCAGTCATCCTTCCGGAGGATTTGTTATGATGTTGTGGTGACTGGCCGATGGAAGCTTTAAAAATACGGTATGGCCAGCCTTATGAAAAAAGTGCTTGTTGCAATCACTGTCATCCTGATTTCGATGGAAAGCATTGCCCAAAAAAGGATCGATACCCTGAATATCGATCAGCTCAATAAATATAAGCACAATGCTGTAAAGCTGAGGAATGCAGGAAGGGCGGCGACATTATTCGGACTTGGCGCCCTTGCGATTGGCGGGACTTATGCCCTGGCTGTAACTCTGGGGACACGGGACAGGCAGACATACGGCATGCAGGTGGTTCCTGCGATTGTCGGCGCCGGTATACTGGCTCCCTGTGCAGCTGTCGGCGTTCCGTTATGGATAACAGGTGCAAACAGGAAGAAGAGAGCTGATATTCAAATACAGAAGTTAAGTTATACTCCTGCAAATTCAAAATCTTTTGGCTTAAGGCTGACAGTAAGATTCTGAGCCTTGGTGCCCGTTGTGTTAAACCTTCGTGTTCTTTGTAGTTAAATTCTTCTTTTTCGACGAATGAATCTTATTAAAAAAGCTTTATACCTGTCAATCACAATCTTATGGTTCTCCTCTGGCATAACAGGTAATCTTTATGCCCAGATGAAATCAGGCTACAGGTTCGGGATCAATCTTACAACAATGTCAATAAAGAGGAATGGCCAGGGCATAGCTGCAGAAACGCCTGTCGGGATACAGTTCGGAGGCATGTACGAGATCCCTTTCAGCAGGAAATTCACCATGCAGTCGGGTTTCATTCTCACTTCAAAGGGCACCGATTACAAAATGGACAGCCAGGATCATTCCCTTGCCCCTGCATACTTCGAAGTGCCGGTACAGGCAGTTTATTATTGCGGCAGGCGCAAATTCAGGGTATCATTCTTCACGGGGCCATATTTTTCAACTGCATTCGGAGGATATAAAATTGAATCTGAGGGAATGAAGGACCTGACTTTCGGCCGGCGGAACTATAAGGATTTGAAGATGCTTGACTGGGGAGTCAACGCCGGAACAGCTTTGAATATCAAAAGCTTTGTCATCTCTTTCCAGTATGGGGTCGGTTTGAGGAATGTATCACCACAATACGGCATGAACATGAAAAACCGTGTTATCGGTATTTCAATAGGATCATTGCTGCCCCCGAGGAAATAGCCAATCCGTAAGTAACTCCTGTAAAAAAATTTGACTTCAGCTCTTCGGGATGCTAAATTTGTGATGAACAAAAACTTAGACCATGAAGAAGTTCCTGATGGCAACTGCTTTCGCTGCATTCATCAGCCATACATTGATTTTTTCTGGTCAGGACATTAATCAGGATTCCCTTAAACATAGTCCTGATCTGTTCGCTGTTCAAAACAAAAATGCGTTGAAGTTCGATGCATCCAGCTTCCTTGCCGATGTCACCTCTTTTACATTTGAACACTGCACTACACCGGGAAGAAGCATCGAAGGCACTATGGGAATAATCGGCGGCGCCATTCCCATTGACAAAAGAGAGAATCCTCATGGTATATTATTCAGGGGAGGATACAAAATAATGCTGGATCTTGTACCATCCTCAAAAATAAGATACAGGCATATCCTGAAAGGTTTTTATTTTAAGGCCGAGATCGATTATGCAAATTACTCGGTTTACACAACTGAGAAATTTTTCGGGGAATTGCAGAAATACAGGATCTCCAAATTCGCACTATTCGGGGTTTTCGGATATCAGTTTGTGTTCGATGACTTCTTCCTGATCAATCCATATATTGCAGGCGGAATGGGCAGGAATAATCTCGACAAAATCGACTGGTCCTATCCATACGGGTTTACTATTCTTGGAACGATTGCCTCGACAATTGGGATCAGGGCAGGAGTGCTGTTTTAGAGAATTTCATGGATTTTTTTCAGACAAAACACTTTATAACTTTGTTTATTGATTGATAATTGGATATTAATCAATTCAAATCAGGAATCATGAAAACCGCCGGGATGATTGAACGCAGGAGTTTCATCAGGAACGTCGCCCTGTTAAGTGTTACTTCAGGGCTTAGTTTAAAAACTGGTTCCATTACTCAGAAAGAAGAGGAAGGTGTAACTCCCGCGGAGGACCTTATGAGAGAGCATGGAGTCCTGAGCAGGATACTCCTCATCTATGACACGTGCAGGCAGAAGCTTTCTGACAACCAGGATTTTGACATGAAAATCCTAAGCAATTCGGCCAGGATCGTCCGGTCCTTCGTTGAAGATTACCATGAAAAGCTTGAAGAGGATTTTATTTTTCCAAGGTTTTCGAAGGCAGATAAGCTCAAAGATCTTGTGAATGTGTTGAAGAATCAGCATGAAGCAGGACGAAGGCTGACCGATCCCATTCTGAAACTGGATGCCAGACCGACTTCTGACAAGAAAAATGAGGTGATCAGGCTTCTTGCGGATTTTGGTAAGATGTACAGGCCGCATAAATCGAGGGAAGACACCGTCCTTTTCCCAGCAATGAAGGAAATCATCCCTGAAAAGGAATACCTGGAGCTCGGTGAAAAATTCGAAGACAAGGAAAATGAGCTGTTCGGTGAAAAAGGATTTGAATCGGTGGTTGCCAAAGTAGAGGACCTCGAGAAGCAATTGAATATCTTCGATCTCGCTCAGTTTACCCCCTCCAAATGAGCATGGGGAATGGAGCATGGAGCATGGAGAAGGGGGTATGACTAAATAAAATTGACTTCGGCTTATTGCTGTAGTAACTTTGCAAAATGCTAGAGACATATGTAAAGATCAAATAAATGAGGACAGGGAACACAACCGATGGAATGTACCTGATACTGATTCTCATACCGGTTATAATCGGTATTCTGACCGGTGATTCCCTGAGAAGAAAGATCATGGCTCATCCTCTTTGTCAGAATAACCTCAGCAGTAATTCCTGCCGGCTTGCCGGAAGCTTTGCAGAGATATTCATCATTTTCACAGGTATAGCAACCGGCTTTCTCCTGATAAGCCTCGTGTAAACTTCCGTCTTCCGTCTTCCGTCTTCTCCCCTTCTCAAAAATTCACCCTTAAAGATCCCCACGTTTATTAAAAATCTTTAAATTGAGACAATTTTATTAAGGGAATATGAAGACACTGACTTTCACAGCGATTTTGCTTTTGTTTTCCGGCATGCTTTATTCTCAGGTAAAGGCTGTCACCGAAACCGGCGATGAGGTGGTGCTATATAAAGACGGCAGATGGGCTTATGTTAATGCTCCTCCTGACGGGAACCGGGAGATTGCCGTGAACGAAACCATGTTCAGTAAAAATGCAGCTTCAACTTTCCTTGTCAAGAGCAACAAGGTGAATATCGGTGTTTGGATCAACCCCAAAGACTGGATTTTTTCAAAAGGGGCAGAAAACGAGGATGCTGAATATTCCTTTCAGAAAAGGGATGATGACCTGTACGCACTCCTCCTGACTGAAAAGACACCGATCCCTCTTGAAACACTGAAGGACATTGCCCTGGAGAACGCAAAAAAAGTAGCGGCTGATGCCATGATCACCTCCGAGGAATACCGGAATGTTAACGGATTGAAAATACTGATGCTGAAAATGTCAGCAACAATCCAGGGAATAAGGATCTCATACATGGGATACTATTATTCCAATGCCAACGGTACAATCCAGTTCCTGACATATACGGGTGAAAACCTTGCTGAATCATTTTCACCTGATATTGAAAATCTCCTGAACGGCCTGGCAGAATTGTAATTTTTTCAAAAACAGGACAATAAGATTGACCCGTTTCCTATTAAGTAGTAAATTGGGGATATATTTTAAGCTGCCCGGTTTGGATTTGTGCTGATAAACCCGCAAAACTTTTGCCCGGCACAAAAATTCTAATGAATCTAACGTGACTGACACGACGAAAGTATGAGCATCATAAACCAATTCACCATTACCGAAAAAATTAAAACTATTGCCAGGCATAACATTTTGAAGATGACCTGGAGAGGCAGATGTTTTAAAAGAAGCATACAATGCACTCACGCATGGTACGGGAATACATATGGTGGCTTTTACCTCAATCCTGAATTAATGGATGAAAAAACCGTCGTTTATTCTTTTGGCATTGGGGAAGATCTGTCATTCGACAATGAGGTAATCAAAAATCATAATTGTGATATTTTCGGCTTTGACCCGACTCCAAAATCGATAAACTGGGTAAAGAAACAAAACCTGCATGGCAAATTCCATTTCCACGAAATCGGCATCAGCAACAAAAGCGGGATCGTCGATTTTTATCTTCCCGTAAATCATGAGTATGTTTCAGGAAGCGTGATTACCCAAAAAAATGTCGACACCAGGAACAAAGTTCCGGTATGCGTTAAAACCATAAGGGATATTATGAAGGAATTGGGCCATACGCATATCGATGTACTTAAAATGGATATAGAAGGTTCTGAATACGATGTAATTGACGATATCCTGAATTCTGGCGTGCCCGTCACTCAAATGCTGATTGAATTTCATGACAGGTTTTTAGCTGACGGTAAACTCAGGACAATCAGTTCAATCAAAAAACTGGAAACCAACGGATATAAAATATTTGCAGTTTCTGATTCGTTTGAAGAAATTTCATTTATTAACAAAAATGCGGTTCAAATCCGGCTTTAGAATTATACTTCCCTGCTTAGGGTGGAAGCAGCGAATGAACTATCTCACAATCCGGAAGCACTTATTACTCTTAAGTATTTTACTTGAGCTGTCCTTTCCGGTATCTTCACAAAAAAAATCAGAACTGACGCTTGGCATAGCTTTACCGGAAATGTTGAATGCCGGGTTTAAATATGGCACTGATTTCCAGGTTGGCGGAGCAGTTGGATTTATGCCTGTCATAAACTTTTTAACTCTTACCGGAGGCATATTTTACAATTTTC